>NZ_CP137573.1:2100000-2262500 GCF_033343995.1 Streptomyces sp. HUAS YS2
CGGTGCAGATGCACGCGGGGTTCTCGGTCGCGGCGACCTTGCACCTCGTGCCGCGCTTCCAGGCGCGCGAGGTGGTCGAGCTGATGAACCGCGAGGTCATCACGTTCTTCGCCGGTGTTCCGACGATGTGGTGGGGATTGCTCAACGCCCTCACCGACGACATCGACGTCCACCGGATCGCCGGCAACCTCCGGATCGGGATCTCCGGCGGGGCGGCCTTGCCGGCCGAGATCATCAACCAGGTCGAGCAGCGCCTCGGCATCAAGGTGCTCGAAGGGTACGGGCTGTCGGAGACGTCGCCCGTCGCCACGTTCAGCGACCCCCGGCTCGGCAACCGGCCGGGCTCGATCGGGCTCCCGATCTGGGGTGTGCGGCTGAAGCTGATCCGACCGGACTGGACGGAGATCGCCGAGGCCGGGGAGGTCGGCGAGATCGCGATCAGAGGCCACAACGTCATGAAGGGCTACTACAACCGCCCCGAGGCGACGGCCGAGGTGATCCGCGACGGCTGGTTCCGCACCGGAGACCTCGCACGACGGGACGACGACGGCTTCTACTACATCGTCGACCGCGCGAAGGACCTCATCATCCGCGGTGGTTTCAACGTCTACCCCCGCGAGGTCGAGGAGGTACTGGCCACCCATCCCGCGGTGAGCCTGGCGGCGGTCATCGGCGTTCCGCACGACAGCCACGGCGAAGAGATCAAGGCCGTCGTGATCCTCAAGAAGGACGCCACCATCGCCGCCGACGAGCTCGTCGCCTGGGGCAAGGAGCAGATGGCCTCCTACAAGTACCCCCGCATCGTCGAGTTCGTGCCGAGCCTGCCGATGACCGCCACCGGAAAGATCCTCAAGCGCCGGCTGACCTGACGGCCGACCACCGGCCGCCGCCGTACCCCTGACCACCGCATAGGAGCAGCGAGAAATGAAGACGAACAACGTCGAGTACACCACCTTCAGCGGATGGGTCGACGCACCCGGCGACGTCCGGTCCCCCCTGAACCAGGACGTCACCTGTGAGGTCGCGGTGGTGGGCGGCGGCCTGGCGGGCATGTCGACGGCGCTGCGGCTGGCCGAGCGCGGCCAGGACGTGGTGCTCCTCGAGGCCGAGTTCTGCGGCCACGGCTCCGCTTCGCGCAACGCCGGGCAGCTGGCGGGCGCCCCGGGCGGCGACATCCAGTTCCTGAACCTCCTCTACCCCAAGAAGTTCCCCGGCATCGTCCGGTTCGCCGAGAACTCCGCGCACTTCGTGGAGCACCTGATCGAACGCCTGGGCATCGACTGCGACTACGAAGCCACGGGCAACGTCTGCGCCGCGGTGTCCCGTGGACAGATGGGCCGCGTGCGTCGCGTCACCAAGATCCTGCAGAAGGCCGGCGCGAAGGTCGAACTCGGCACGAGCGCGGAGCTCGGCATCCCCCGCGGATTCCTCGGCGGTTTCCGCGAGTCCGTCGGCGGGATGATGAACCCCGGCAAGTTCAGCCTGGGCATCCGCCGCGCCGTCCTCGCGTCGAGTGCCCGGGTCTTCGAACGGACGAGGGTCACCGACATCACGCGGGGCGGCGGTCACGTCACCATCAAGACATCCGGCGGTGAGGTGCGCGCGAACAAGCTGGTGCTCGCGACGAACGCCTTCGGCGGCGAGCTGTCGATCACTCCGAAGCGACTGTCCGTGCCGATCTGGGTCACCGAGGTGGAGACCGAGCCCATCGATCCCGCGCGCCTGGCCGCGCTCGGCTGGACCAGCCGGTCGGGGGTGGTGACCCAGCACAACTTCATGGAGAACTACCGGCTGACCCCGCGCAACACCATCGTGTTCGGAGTCCGTCGGATCCAGCGGGGGAAGAGCTACCCGCTTCCCCTGAGGAAGCCGGACGAGGCAGTCGTCGCCGACCTCGCACGCGGCTTCGAAACCCGCTTCCCCGCGCTGGCCGACGTCGCGGCCGCTCGGGCCTGGGGCGGATGGATCGGGATCACGACGTCTTGGCTTCCGCTCGCCGGCAACATCGACGACAACGTCTTCTACTCGGTGGCCTGCAATGGCCACGGCCTGGCCCAGGCGCCGTACCTCGGCTCGCTCATCGCCGACCACATCGTGGACGGAGGAGAGAAGCACGAGGACCTGAAGGCGCTCTGGATGAAGAAGCCGAAGTTCGGACGCCCCGTGATGATGGGCGCTCCAGGGCTGCGGACCATCTGGGCCGTCGACCGTTTCAACGACCTGATCAACGGAAGCCGGCGGAACGCTCGACGCGGCGCGGCCCCGGTGAACTGACCAGGCCCGGTGCCAAGGGGACATCAGATCCGATTGCCATTCAGGAAGGTTCCGTGCACTCCTACTTCGCCCCGACTCCCCCCGGTCGCCCACCGACACCCCGTCTTCCGGGAGATTCCCCGCGGTTGCACCGCGGGGAAAGTCTCCGCACAGCCGTGCATCGTGCCCAGCTCACATTCCTCGTCGTCAATGCCGTTCCCCTCACCGTCGGCATCCTGGTGTTTCCCTTCACGGACGTTGCCTCGGCGCCGGTGTACGGCCGGCTCACGCTGGGCGTGCTGTGGGGCCTGCTGCAAGGCGGCCTGTTCGTCGCCTCCACGTGGTGGCACGAGCACCGATCGACGCGTTCGTGCGATCCCATCGAACAGTCCCTGACGTCCGGCCTTCCCCAGGCCGGAACGTCGGATGCTTCTTCCGCCGACGATTCCTGGCGGTGGGGCGGATGACCCTGCACGTCCTGAGCTCGGCCCAGGTCGACCCGATCGGTTCCGATGCCAGAGGCCCGGTGATCGTTGCCTTTCTGGTCTTCATCGGGCTGTCTCTCCTGTGGGTCTTCAACGTCGTCACGCAGGAGGACCACCCGGAGCGGCTCTACATCGCCGACCGGTCCCTCTCCCCGGTTTTCAACGGGTTCGCCATGGCCGGCGAGCAGATCTCGGCCGTCACCCTGTTGGCGATCCCCGGGGCCATCACGCTGTTCGGCTACGACGGATTCGGGTATGCCGTCGACATCCTGATCACCCTCGGGGTGACGATGCTGATGTCCCAGAAGGTACGCAACAGCGGCCGCTACACCCTCGGTGACCTCTTCTCCCTGCGCGCATCGGGAACAGCGCCGCGCATCGCCGCGGCCATCGTGACACTGACCATCGCGATCCCCCTTCTCCTGATCCAGCTGCGCGCGGCCGGCATCAGCACGGCGCTCGTGATCGGCATGTCGACCGATGAGGCCCAGGTCGTGTGCACGGTTCTGATGGGTTGTCTCGTCGCCTGCTTCGCCGCCGTGGCCGATCTGCGAGGCACCAGCCTCCTGCACGTCGTCAAGGTGCCCATCACGTTGGTGACGCTGGCGGTGCTCACGTTGCTGGCTCTCGGGAAATTCGCCTGGGACCCCGGAAGTCTGCTGTCCGCCGCGGTGAACAACAGCGTGGCGCCTGATGCGTACTTGAGCCCGGGGCTGTGGCCGTACACAGAAGGTCTCGGACCGCTCAACTCGTTCGGCGACCACATGGTCCTGATCCTCGGCACGGCCGTGGCGCCTCATCTGCTGCTGCGCGTCAGCGCGTCCCGCAACGGGCGCTCGGCGCGACGATCCGTCAGCATCGCCGTGGGACTGGTCGGTGTGTTCGCCCTGCTCCTGATCACGACGGGCTTCGCGGCAGCGGCCGTGGTGGGCAGTAAGGTCATCGGCGCGGTCGACGGCAATGGACAGTCGTCCCCGATCCTGCTGGCCTCGGGCGTACTCGGTGACGGCTCGACAGGGCGCGTTGCGCTCATCACCGCCATGGCGTGTGTCGTCTTCCTGGCCGTCCTTTCGACCACGACCAGTGTGGCCTTCGCTGCCGCCGTCTCCTTCGCCCACGATGTCTTCGGGCGAAGCAAGCACTCCCGCACCGACACCGGAGAAGTGCTGGTACTCCGTCTGGCCGTTGTCGTCCTGTGCGTCGTGGGCCTGTCGCTGTCCGCCGCCACCCATCGATACCCGGTCGACTTCCTGGTCACCTTCTCGATGAGCGTCGCGGCGTCGTGCGTCTTCCCCCCGCTGGTCTACTCGTTCTTCTGGCGCAGTTTCAATCACAAGGGGCTTCTGTGGTCCGTCTACGGAGGACTGCTGCTCTGCACCGTCCTCATGTTCTTCTCTCCCAGCGTGTCCGGGACCGAATACGCGCTGTGGCCGGAGGCGAGCTTCGACTGGTTTCCGTTCCAGACCCCAGGCCTGATTGCCGTGCCGGCAGCATTCTTCCTCGGTTGGCTCGGCAGCATCATCTCGCCAGATGATGCTGAACCCGAATTTCCCGCGATTGAGTACAGGCTCCTGACGGGGAAGGAAGTCGAACAGGGGCGTTGATTCAAAGATCCCGAAGACGAAGGAGCTGTACAGCGGTTGGTGCCATGGCGGAAAGGAACGCTCTGCCCGGCGGCCACCAAACCACGCATGACGACTCATCAGAAACTGCGCCGTTCGTGCGTCAAACGTGCGTCACGTGCGTCGAATATGCGTCAAGATATCGCACCTAACGCACGTAACGCCCATAATGCACTCTCAGAGAAACAGCAGGTCAGCGGCCCTTTTCAGCAGGCTCCAGAATCGCCACGCACTCCACGTGGTGCGTCATCGGGAACAGGTCGAAGGCCCGCAGGGTGCGGACGCGGTAGCCGCCGTCGCGGAAGTAGGCCAGGTCGCGGGCCAGGGCGGCCGGGTCGCAGGCCACGTAGGCGATGCGCCGCGCGCCGAGGCTCGCGAGGTGGTGGACCGTGTCCTTGCCGGCGCCGGCGCGGGGCGGGTCGAGGACGATCAGGTCGACGTCCGTGATGCGGGTGCGCGGGAGGACCTGCTCGACCTTGCCCTGCTCGATGCGGACGCGGTCGTACGCGGCCAGGTTGTGCCGGGCGTCCTCCACCGCGCGCTTGCCGGACTCGATGCCGAGCACCGCGCCCTTGTCGCCGACGCGGTCCGCGATCGCGCCGGCGAACAGGCCGACGCCGCAGTAGAGGTCCAGGGCCGTGTCGCCCTTGCGCGGCGTCAGGCCCTGCATGACGGCGAGCATGAGCGTCTGCGCGGCCTTCGGGTGGACCTGCCAAAAGCCGCCCCCGCCGACGCGGTACGTGCGGTCGTCGGCACGTTCGCGGACGAAGTCCCGGCCGTGGACGCGGTGGATCGCCTTGTCCTTTTCGCCCACGCGCAGGACCGAGACCGGCTTGTCGAGTTCGACGATGGGGAGGCGGGCGCCAGGCCGCGGGGTCAGGATGACCTGGCGGTCCTGCGAGCCCGTCGCGGCGATCGCCTCGATCGAGGCCATGCCCTCCCAGGTGCGCTTCTCGATGCCCAGTTCGCTGACGCCCTCCGCCGCGATCATGCAGTGGTCGATCACCTCGACCTCGTGCGAGCGGTGCCGGCGCAGGCCCGCGTGGCCCTCGGCGTCGACCGCGTACTGGACGCGGGTGCGCCACTGCGGGACCTCGCCCGCCGGGAGCTTGTCGCCCTCGGCCGGCATGACCGTGCCGTCCCAGCCGGCCTCCTCCGGGGTGAGGCCCGCCAGCCGCTGGAGCTGCTCGGCGATGACCTCGCCCTTGAGCCGGCGCTGCGCGCCCGGCTTGGCGTGCTGCCAGTCGCAGCCGCCACACTTGCCGGGACCGGCGAAGGGGCACGGGGCCTCGACCCGGTCCTTCGAGGGCTGCAGGATCTCGACCGCGTCGGCGCGCAGGAACCGCGAGGTCGACTCGCCCTCGGTGACCCGGGCGACGACCCGCTCCCCCGGCAGCGCGTGCCGGACGAACAGGACCCGGCCCGCCTCGGTGCGGGCGATGCAGTGGCCGCCGTGGGCCACCGGTCCGACCTCGACCTCGTACTCCTGCCCGATCAGCGAATCTGCGGGGGCGTTCTGCATGATCGGGGGCTCCAGAGAAGAGAAAGGTGGGCTGCCGTTGTTACGGCAGCCCACCAGTCTAGTTGCTCTTTCCGGCCGGTTCCTTCGCGCCCTTCTCGACCGGGCCGCGCCGGACCGATCCCGGCGCGTTCCACTCCTGGCGCTTGCGCGCCCGCTTCTTCGCCAGCTCGGAGGACCGCAGCTGGTACGGGACCGATGTCACCATCACGCCCGGTGTGAACAGCAGCCGGCCCTTCAGCCGCAGCGCGCTCTGGTTGTGCAGCAGGTGCTCGTACCAGTGGCCGACGACGTACTCGGGGATGTAGACCATCACCGCGTCGCGCGGGCTGTCCCGGCGGACGTTCTTCACGTACTCGATGACCGGCCGGGTGATCTCGCGGTACGGCGAGTCGAGGATCTTGAGCGGTACGTTGATGCCGCGCCGCTCCCACTCCGCCTTGAGGGCCTTGGTCTCGGCCGGGTCGACGTTGACGCTCAGCGCCTCCAGCTCGTCGGCGTGCATCAGCTTGGCGTACGCGAGCGCGCGCAGCGTGGGCTTGTGCAGCTTGGAGACGAGCACGACGGACCGGACGCGCGAGGGGCGGACGTACTCGTCCGGGCGCTCCTCGGCCGCCGCGATCTCGTCGGCGACCCCGTCGTAGTGGCGCCGGATCGCGGTCATCGTCACGTAGAAGATCACCATGCCGAGCAGCGCGACCCAGGCGCCGTGGGTGAACTTCGTGGCGAGGACGACGACCAGGACCAGGCCGGTGAAGAAGGCGCCGAAGGCGTTGATCGCGCGGGAGCGGATCATGTGGCGGCGCTTGGCCGGGTCCTTCTCGGTCTTCAGGTGCCGGTTCCAGTGCCGGACCATGCCGGTCTGGCTGAGCGTGAAGGAGACGAAGACGCCGACGATGTACAGCTGGATCAGCTTGGTCGAGTCGGCGCCGTACACCCACACCAGCAGGATCGCCGCGCCGGCCAGCAGCACGATGCCGTTGGAGAACGCGAGGCGGTCGCCGCGGGTGTGCAGCTGGCGCGGCAGGTAGCGGTCCTGGGCGAGGATCGAGCCGAGCAGGGGGAAGCCGTTGTACGCCGTGTTCGCGGCGAGGAACAGGACGAGGGCCGTGGCCGCGGCGAGCACGACGAAGAAGAAGGTGCCGTCGCCGAAGACCGCGGCGGCGACCTGGGAGATCACCGGGTCCTGGACGTAGCTCTCGCCGACCGGCTTGCCGTTGCTGATCAGGTCCGTGGCGGGGTTCTCGGCCATCCGCACGTCCGTGGCCATGGCCAGGAAGATGATGCCGCAGAACATGGTGACGGCCAGGCCGCCCATCAGGGCGAGGGTGGTCGCCGCGTTCTTCGACTTCGGCTTGCGGAAGGCGGGGACGCCGTTGGAGATCGCCTCGACGCCGGTGAGGGCCGCACAGCCGGAGGAGAAGGCGCGCAGCAGCAGGAAGACCAGCGCGAAGCCGGACAGGCCGGCGTGCTCGGGCTTGATCTCGAAGTCGGCGGTGGGCGCCATCATGGTGTCGCCGAGGACGATGCCCCGGTACGCGCCCCAGGCGATCATGATGAAGACGCCGGCGACGAAGATGTACGTCGGGATGGCGAACAGGCTGCCCGACTCCTTCACGCCGCGCAGGTTCATCAGCGTCAGCAGCACGATGATCACGATCGCGCAGAGGACCTTGTTCTCCACCACGAACGGGATGGCCGAACCGAGGTTCTCCACTCCGGAGGAGATGGAGACGGCGACGGTGAGGACGTAGTCGACGAGCAGGGCGCTCGCGACGGTCAGTCCGGCCTTCGGGCCCAGGTTCGTGTTGGCGACCTCGTAGTCGCCGCCGCCGCTCGGGTACGCGTGCACGTTCTGCCGGTACGAGGCGACGACCGTGAACATCAGGACGACGACGGCCAGCGCGATCCACGGGCTGAAGTGGTACGCCGAGAGCCCCGCGATCGACAGGACGAGCAGGACCTCGCCCGGGGCGTACGCCACCGAGGACAGCGGGTCGGAGGCGAAGACGGGGAGGGCGATGCGCTTCGGAAGGAGCGTTTCCCCGAGCTTGTCGCTGCGCAGGGCCCGCCCGATCAGGATCCGTTTGGGCACGTCGGTCAGTTTGGGCACGCAGAGGATCGTAAGCGTTCGAAATCCGCCGTGCCCAGGCGCACCCCCGATGCGCACGGAATCTCCCGCTCCAGCACCGCGGATGCGGTCCCGAATGGGGTTGCCGCATAAGCTCGGACCGGGCAGCACGGCCGGTCGTTGCCCGCCGCGGCCCGGGCAAGTCGGGCGAGGAAAGTTGTGAGCAGGGTGTATTCGCAGGTCAGCAGGGCGATCAGGAGTGCGGGGTAAGGGGACGTGCACATCGTCATCATGGGCTGCGGGCGAGTGGGAGCCGCTCTCGCGCAGACCCTGGAACAGCAGGGGCACACCGTCGCGGTCGTGGACCAGGACCCGACGGCTTTTCGCCGTCTCGGCTCCGGGTTCGGCGGCCGTCGCGTCACCGGCGTCGGGTTCGACCAGGACACGCTGCGCGAGGCGGGCATCGAGGAGGCCGGCGCCTTCGCTGCGGTGAGCAGCGGCGACAACTCCAACATCATCGCGGCGCGGGTCGCCCGCGAGATGTTCGGCATCGAGAACGTCGCGGCGCGGATCTACGACCCCCGGCGCGCCGAGGTCTACCAGCGCCTGGGCATTCCGACGGTCGCGACGGTCCGGTGGACCGCGGACCAGATGCTGCGGCGACTGCTCCCGTCCGGCGCGGAGCCGCTGTGGCGAGACCCGAGCGGCGGCGTCCAGCTCGCCGAGGTGCACACCTCGACGGAGTGGATCGGCCACAAGGTCAGCCGCCTGCAGGAGGAGACCGGCGTGCGCGTGGCCTTCCTCACCCGCTTGGGCGAAGCGATTCTGCCGACGTCGCAGACGGTGCTGCAGGAGGGCGACCTCGTGCACGTGATGATGCGTACGGACGAGATCGAGAAGGTCGAGGCGGCGTTCGCCGCGGGGCCCGAGGAGGGCGGTCACTGATGCGTGTCGCTATTGCGGGCGCGGGTGCGGTGGGCCGTTCCATCGCGGGCGAGCTGCTGGAGAACGGGCACGAGGTGCTCCTGATCGACAAGGCGCCCACCGCCATCTCGGTGGAGCGGGTACCGCAGGCGGAGTGGCTGCTGGCCGACGCCTGTGAGATCACCTCGCTGGACGAGGCGGCGCTGCAGCGCTGCAACGTCGTCATCGCGGCGACCGGCGATGACAAGGTCAACCTGGTCGTCTCGCTGCTCGCGAAGACCGAGTACGGCGTGCCGCGGGTGGTCGCCCGGGTGAACAACCCGAAGAACGAGTGGCTGTTCAACGAGTCCTGGGGCGTGGACGTCGCCGTGTCGACTCCGCGCCTGATGTCGGCCCTGGTGGAGGAGGCGGTGAGCGTCGGCGACCTCGTCCGGCTGCTGCGCTTCAGCCACGGCGACGCGAACCTGGTGGAGCTGACGCTGCCGCCGGAGTCGGCGATCGCGGGCACGCAGGTCGGCGACGTCGCCTGGCCGCAGGACACCTCGCTGGTCACCATCATCCGCGGCTCCCGGGTGCTCACCCCGAGCGCCGAGGAGACGCTGGAGGCGGGCGACGAGCTGCTGTTCGTCGCGGCCCAGGCGCGCGAGGAGCAGCTGGAGGACCTGCTGTCGGTGCGCCGCGAGGGCACCACGGCGGAGTAGCGGCGCGTACGGGAAAGGGGCCCGGGGAAGCGGATTCGCTTCCCCGGGCCCCTTCGTCTGCACAACGCCGAGGCGCTACGCCTCCGGGTGCTGCTGCGCGGCCTGCGCCGCGGCGGCCTTGCGGGCCTTCTCGGCCTGCTCCTCCGCCTCCATCTCGGCGAAGACGTCGATCGGCGCCGGGGCCTTCGCGAGGAAGACCCAGGTCAGGTAGACGGCCAGCAGGAACGGCGGGATCTTCAGGGCGACCAGGACCCAGCCCAGCTGGGTGGTGTCCGCCCACCAGTACAGCGGGAAGAGGATCGCGCACTTCGCCAGCAGGATCAGGCCCCAGGCCCAACTCGCCTTGGCGTACGCCTTCTTGCGGCCGGGGTTGCGGGTCCGCCAGGAGAGGTTCTCCTTGAAGACCGGGCCGAGGATCACGCCGATCAGGGGCACGCCCGCCAGCGTCGTGATGATGTACGCGAGGGCGAGCCCGAGCGTGTACAGCATGCCGGGCAGGTAGAAGTCCTTGGCGTTGCCCGTCATCATCGCGAAGACGACGCCGAAGGCCACGCCGAAGACGCCGCTGAAGGCGTGCTTCACCGTGTCCCGGCGGATCAGCCGGACCACGACGAGGACCAGCGAGACGGCGAGCGCCGCGATCGCCGAGAGCTGCAGGTTCTTGTTGATCGTGTAGATCGTGACGAAGAGCAGCCCCGGCACGACCGTCTCGATCATGCCGCGCAGGCCGCCGAACGCCTCGAACAGCGCGGCCTCCGTGACCTCCTTCGAGGCCGGGGTCGGGTCGTGCTGATCCGTCGTCGGCTTGTCGGTCGGCGGCTTGTCGAGGGACGTCACCGGCTACTCCTGTCCGAGCGGTCGGAGCTCGTATTTGGGGTTGAAGAGGACCCGCCGGCCGTGGCTCAAGGAGATCCGGCCGGAGGCGATCAGCTTGCGGCCCGGTTCGATGCCCACGATGGACCGCCGGCCCAGCCATACGACGTCCAGCGGCGCCGTGCCGTCGAACAGCTCGGCCTCCAGCGCGGGCACGCCGGCCCGGGGACGCAGCGTGACCGTGCGCAAGGTACCAGTCACCTTGACGATCTGACGGTCGGAGCAGGCGGAGATGGGCGTGCACCCGGACGCCTGGGTGTCCTCCTGGAGCTCCTCGGACTCCAGCTCCTCCTGCGAGGTGGACAGGCGGTCGAGCATCCGGCGGAACCGTCCGGCCGGCTTCTCCGTTCGCGGTGCAGCACTCATACAGAAAGCCTACCGGGCCGCGCCGACGCGGCCCCCAATCGCATCAGTGCTCGAAGCGGTAGCCCATGCCCGGCTCGGTGACGAAGTGGCGCGGGTGCGAGGGGTCCGCCTCCAGCTTGCGGCGCAGCTGCGCCATGTAGACCCGCAGGTAGTTCGTCTCGGTGCCGTACGAGGGTCCCCAGACCTCCTGGAGCAGCTGCTTCTGGCTGACCAGCCGGCCGCTGTTGCGCACCAGCACCTCCAGCAGGTGCCATTCGGTGGGCGTGAGCCGGACGTCCTTGCCGTCCTTCTGCACCTTCTTCGCCGCGAGGTCGACGCTGAACCCGGTGGTCTCGACGAGTACGGCCCCGTCCTCGGCCCCACCGACCGGCTCGGCGCGGCGGACGGCGGCGCGGAGGCGGGCGAGGAGTTCGTCCATGCCGAAGGGCTTGGTGACGTAGTCGTCGGCGCCGGCGTCCAGCGCCTCGACCTTCTCGTCGGAGGTGTGCCGGGCGGACAGCACCAGGATCGGTACCCGGGTCCAGCCGCGCAGGCCCTTGATGACCTCGACGCCGTCCATGTCCGGCAGGCCCAGGTCGAGGACGACGACATCCGGGTGGCGTTCGGCGGCGAGGCGGAGCGCGGTAGCGCCGTCGGGCGCGGCGTCCACCTCGTACTTGCGCGCCTTGAGGTTGATCACCAGGGCGCGGACGATCTGCGGTTCGTCGTCGACCACGAGGACCCGGGTCATGAAGGGCTACCTGCTTTCTGCCGGAGGGTGTGTGCTGCGTGCTGCGGGCCCCGCGCGGGCGTCAGGGGGCGGCGTGGGCGGTGGGGTCGGCCGGGGCGGCGGTGTCCGCCCGGGCGGTGGGGTCCGGCGGGGCGCCGCGCGCCGCGCGGAGGGTGAGGACCATGGTGAGTCCGCCGCCGGGGGTGTCCTCGGCCGTGATCGTGCCGCCCATGGCCTCAACGAAGCCGCGGGCGACGGCGAGGCCGAGCCCGACGCCGGCGCCGCGGGGCGCGTCGCCGAAGCGCTGGAACGGCTCGAAGATGCCGTCCTTGCTCTCGTCGGGGACTCCGGGGCCGCGGTCCACGACGCGCAGCTCGACGCGGTCGCCGAGCGCGCTGGCGGCGACCATGACGGGAATGCCGTCGGGGCTGTACTTGACGGCATTCTCGACGATGTTGGCGACGGCCCGCTCCAGGAGGCCCTTGTCGACCTGGACCATCGGCAGTGTCTCCGGGACGTCCAGCTCGGCGCTGCCGTCCGGGACCCCGCCGAGCGCCATCGGTACGACCTCGTCGAGGTCGATGGCCCGGATCAGCGGGGTGACCGTGCCGGTCTGGAGCCGGGACATGTCGAGGAGGTTGCCGACAAGATGGTCGAGCCGGTCGGCGCCGTCCTCGATGCCCTCCAGGAGCGCCGCGACGTCGTCCTCGGACCACTCGACGTCGTCGGAGCGGAGCGAGGAGACGGCGGCCTTGATGCCGGCGAGCGGGGTGCGCAGGTCGTGGCTGACGGCGGCGAGCAGCGAGGTACGGATCTTGTTGCCCTCGGCCAGCTTGCGGGCCTCCTCGGCCTCGCCGACGAGGCGCTGCCGGTCGAGCACCACGGCGGCCTGGGCGGCGAAGGCGCCGAGCACCCGGCGGTCCTCGGCGGGCAGCACGCGGCCGGTCAGCGCGAGCGCGAGGTGGTCGTCGACGGGCATGTCGACGTCGGCGTCCTCGGGGCGCTCGGCCGGGTGGGGCCCGACGCTGCCGGCGCGGACCCACGGGTCGACGTCGCCGGCCCGTTCCAGGAGGGCGACGGAGTCCATGGAGAAGGTCTCCCGGACCCGCTCAAGGAGCGCTTCGAGGGTCTGCTCGCCGCGCAGCACGCTGCCGGCGAGCAGGGAGAGCGTCTCCGACTCGGCGCGCAGCCGGGCGGCCTGGTGGGTGCGGCGGGCGGCGAGGTCGACGACGGAGGCGACCGAGACGGCGACGCCGAAGAAGACCGCGATGGCGACGATGTTCAGCGGGTCGGCGATGGTGATCCGGTGGATCGGCGGGGTGAAGAACCAGTTCAAGAGCACGGAGCCCAGGGCGGCGGAGGCCAGGGCCGGCCACAGCCCGCCGAGCAGGGCCGCGGCCACGTTCAGCGCCAGGAACAGCAGCATGTCGTTGGCGAGGCCGAGGTTGGCGTCGATGTGGGTGAGCAGCAGCGTGAGCAGCGCCGGGCCGCCGACGCCGACGAGCCAGCCGGCGATCCGCCGGGAGCGGCCGAGCCGGCCGCCGCGGGCGACGGGCAGCCCGCGGCCCTTGGCGACCTCTTCGTGGGTGACGATGTGGACGTCGAGGTCCGGGCCGGACTCGCGGGCGACGGTGGCGCCGACTCCGGGTCCGAGGATGTACTGCCAGGTCCGGCGGCGGCTGGAGCCGAGGACGATCTGGGTGGCGTTGACGCCGCGGGCGAACTCCAGCAGTGCGGCCGGTATGTCGTCGCCGATGACGTGGTGGAAGGTGCCGCCCAAGTCCTCAACGAGGGTGCGCTGGACCGTCAGCTCCTTCGGGGAGGCGGAGGTCAGTCCGTCGCTGCGGGAGATGTAGACGGCCAGGACCTCGCCGCCCGCGCCCTTCTCGGCGAGCCGGGCGGCCCTGCGTATCAGCGTGCGGCCCTCGGGGCCGCCGGTGAGGCCGACGACGATCCGTTCGCGGGCCTGCCAGGTGGAGCGGATGCCGTGCTCGCCGCGGTACTGCTGGAGGTACTCGTCGACCCGGTCGGCGGTCCAGAGCAGGGCCAGCTCGCGCAGGGCGGTGAGGTTGCCGGGGCGGAAGTAGTTGGAGAGGGCCGCGTCGACCTTGTCGGGCTTGTAGACGTTGCCGTGCGCCATGCGGCGGCGCAGCGCCTGGGGCGACATGTCGACAAGCTCGATCTGGTCCGCGCGCCGGACGACCTCGTCCGGGACGGTCTCGCGCTGCCGTACGCCGGTGATCGACTCGACGACGTCGCCGAGGGACTCCAGATGTTGGATGTTGACCGTGGATATGACGTCGATGCCGGCGGCGAGCAGTTCCGCGACGTCCTGCCAGCGCTTGGCGTTCCGCGAGCCGGGCACGTTGGTGTGGGCGAGTTCGTCCACCAGCGCGACGGCGGGACGGCGGGCGAGGACGGCGTCCACGTCCATCTCGGTGAACACGGCGCCGCGGTGCTCGAGGCTCCGGCGCGGCGTCTGCTCCAGGCCGTGCAGCAGTACCTCGGTGCGCGGCCGGTCGTGGTGCTCCACGAAGGCGACGACGCAGTCGGTACCGCGTTCCACGCGTCGGTGCGCCTCGGCGAGCATCGCGTACGTCTTGCCGACGCCCGGTGCCGCACCGAGGTAGATCCGAAGCTTGCCGCGTCCCATGGGACGACCATACGTCCAGCACATGGGACGTTCCGTACGCGTGAGCGAGCCTCGGGACGTCCTTGACGGGATTCTGATGCCGAGGATTCGGATCGCGAGAATTCCGATGTCGAGAACGCGGTGGCGGCTCCGACCTCAGGGTGGAAGGAACGTGGCGGCACCGTCACACGACCCGAGGAGCACACGATGAAGTACATGCTGCTGATGCAGTTCAGCTCGCAGACCCTGGACGTCCCGCAGATCGGCGAGTGGCAGCCGGAGGAGATCGGGGCGCACATCGCGTTCATGAAGACCACGAACGAGAAGCTCGCGGCCGCCGGTGAGCTGGTGGACGCGCAGGGGCTGGCGATGCCCGACACCGCACGGATCGTGAAGGCCGGTGCGGACGGCTCGCCGCTGGTCACCGACGGCCCCTTCGCCGAGACGAAGGAGTTCCTGGCGGGCTGGTGGATCGTGGACGTCGACACGGCCGATCGGGCGATCGAGATCGCGGCGGAGGTCTCGGCGGCGCCCGGGCCCGGCGGCCGGCCGATCAACATGCCGATCGAGGTCCGCGAGGTGATGGCGGAGCCCCCGACGGACCTCTGAGCCGCCGCCCGGTACTTCCGAGCGTCAGTGCTCGATGATCTCGCCGTCGCGCAGTTCCAGGACCCGGTCCGCCAGGCCCAGGAGCTGCGCGTCGTGCGTGGCGACGAGGGCCGTCACGCCCTCGCTGCGCACCACCGCGCGGAGCAGCTGCATGACCGCGAGGCCGGTCTCGGCGTCCAGCTGGCCGGTCGGCTCGTCGGCTATCAGCAGGGACGGCCGGTTCGCCAGGGCGCGGGCGATGGCGACGCGCTGCTGCTGACCGCCGGAGAGTTCGCCGGGCCGCTGGGCGGCGTGGTCGGCGAGACCGACCAGGGCGAGCAGCAGGGCCACCCGCTCCTCGCGCTCCTTGGGGTCTGCCTTGCGCAGCCGCATCGGTACGCCGACGTTCTCCGCGGCGGAGAGGATCGGGATCAGGCCGAAGGACTGGAAGATGAAGCCGATGCGGTCCCGGCGCAGCTCGAGCAGCCCGTCCTCGCCGAGCTCCGCGAGGTCGGTCCCGCCGACCGTGATCCGGCCGCCGTCGGGGGTGTCCAGGCCGCCGACCAGGTTGAGCAGCGTGGTCTTGCCGGAGCCGGAGCGGCCCTTGAGGGCGACCAGCTCGCCGCGCGGGATCTCGAAGGAGACGCCGCGCAGGGCGTGCACGGCCGCCTCGCCCGTCCCGTAGGAGCGACGCAGGTCCTCGACGCGGACCATCGGTCCGTCGGCCGGGTCCGCCACCGCAGTGGCGCCGGACAGCGCGCCGGAGCTCTCGTTCATGTCCTGTCCCCCCTTGATCCCCTGTCCCAGCCAGTATGTGCGTTCGACACCGCCCGGGGCCAGGGATCGCGCCGGAATGGCGTGCGGACGACAAACGGCCGGTGGGCCGCCTCCCGGGGGACGGGACGCGGCCCACCGGCCGTACGGAACTCGGGGGTCAGCGGACCTCGGTGATCTCCGGTCCGCGCTGGAGCTGGCCCATGCCGCCGGAGAACCGCGAGGTCTCCTGCTCCTCCTGCTGCACACCCTCGGGCACCATCTGGGCGTCGTTGGGCAGCTTCAGGACGATCGGGTCGCGCGGGGCCATCGGGCCTTCGCCGCGGACCACGACGGTGTCGCGGACGATCTGCTCCAGCAGGCCCGCGGCCTCGGGCTGCACCGCTCCCTGCCCGGAGATCACGCCGCGCAGGAACCAGCGGGGCCCGTCGACGCCGACGAAGCGCACCAGCTGCACGCCGCTGTTGCCGTCCGGCAGCTGCACCGGGACCTGGGCCCGCAGCTCCCAGCCGAGGGGGCCCTCGACCTCGTCGACGACACCGCCCTGCTGGGTGATGCCGGAGGCGATCTCCTCGCGGACCTCGCCCCAGATGCCTTCCTTCTTGGGCGCGGCGAACGCCTGCAGCTGCACGGCGCTGTCACGCAGTACGACGGTGGCCGCGACGATCGCGTCGCCCGCCACCTCCACCCGCAGCTCCATGCCCTCGACTCCGGGCACGAAGATGCCGCCGAGGTCCACACGGCCCTCCTCGGGCCGGGTGACCTCGGAAATGTCCCAGGGACCGTCGGGCCGGGGCGCCGGCGGAAGGTTCACCCGGCGCGGCTGCTCCGCGTCGGCCGATGCAGCCTCGTCACCGGGGTTCACCTCATCGACGACCTGCTCGGCCTCGCCCGCTGCGTCCACAGCGGCACCGCTCTTCTTGCGACGTCCGAACACGTCACTGTCCTTCCCGGTCGGATACGACCGAAGCGTATCGATTCCCACCCGTTGTGCCGTCCACGGCGGCATGACCGCCGGTGGACCCGAAGCCCCCCTCGGCCCGCGCCGAGCCGGGAAGCTCCGCGACCTCGTGGAAGCGCACCTTCTCGACCTGCTGGACGACCAGTTGGGCAATCCGGTCGAACCGTTCGAATCGCACGCTCTCGCGCGGATCCAGATTGACCACGATCACCTTGATCTCCCCACGGTACCCGGCATCCACCGTCCCCGGGGCATTCACGAGCGCCAGGCCGCAGCGGGCGGCCAGACCGGAGCGGGGGTGCACGAAGGCGGCGTAGCCGTCCGGCAGGGCGATCGAGATGCCGGTGGGCAGCACGGCGCGCTCGCCGGGGGCCAGCTCGGCCGCCTCGGTGGTGACCAGGTCGACCCCGGCGTCGCCCGGGTGCCCGTAGGCCGGGATCGGCACCTCCGGGTCCACGCGGCGGATGAGTACGTCGACAGGGTTGCGCATCAGGGGTTCACCTCGAAGGCGCGGGCGCGCCGGACCTGGTCGGGGTCGGACATGGCGGCCTGGATCTCCTCCGGCCGGCCGTTGTCGATGAAGTGGTCCACCTTGACCTCGATGAAGAGGGCGTAGCCGCGGACGGCGACCGGGCCGTCCGGCCCGCCGATCCGGCCGGTGGCGGTGGAGTAGATCTTGCGGCCGCTGACGGCGGTGACCTCGGCCTCCAGGTGCAGCACGGTGCCGACCGGCACGGGGCGCACGTAGTCGGTCTCCAGGCGGCCGGTCACGGCGATGACCCGGAGCAGCCAGTTCAGCGAGCCGAGGGTCTCGTCGAGCGCGGTGGCCAGGACGCCGCCGTGGGCGAGGCCGGGCGCGCCCTGGTGGTCCGGGGTCACGGTGAACTCGGCCGTGACGGTGACGCCCTCGCCGGCCCGCGCGGCCAGGTGAAGTCCGTGGGGCTGGCCGCCGCCGCAGCCGAAGCAGTGCTCGTAGTGCGCGCCGAGCAGCTCGCCGGGGGCGGGCGCCTCGGGGTGGCGTACCGGCGGTATGGCGTCGGCCGGCGGAGTGAGGGCGGCAGATGTTCCAGTCACAGCCGCAGACCTTACCCGCGCGGGTACCCGCAGGTCGCGCCGTGCCAAGCTTGGACGCATGCAGCCTTCCGCCCCGTCCTACGACGAACGTCTGACCGCCCCCGGCTCCTGGTGGGTGATCGCCGCCCTGCTGGGGATCTCCGGAGGTCTGGTGATGTTCCCGCTCGGCAATGTCGCCCTGCTCGCCGGCCTGATCGTCGCGGGCGCGCTGGCGGCCGTGGGCGTCTCCTCGTACGGCTCGGCCCGGATCCGCGTGGTGGCGGGTTCGCTGGTCGCGGGCGAGGCCCGGATCCCGGTGACGGCGCTCGGGGCGCCGGAGGTGCTCGACGCGGAGGAGGCGCGCGCCTGGCGCACGTACAAGGCCGATCCGCGCGCCTTCATGGTGATGCGCGGCTACGTCGCGGAGGCGGTCCGGATCGAGGTGACGGACCCGGCGGACCCGACTCCGTACGTGTACCTGTCCACCCGTGACCCGAAGGCGCTGGTGGCCGCGCTGGAGGCGGTGCGGGCCGAGGCCCGCGAGAGCTGAGCCCGGGGACCGTCACGGGGCCTCTCAAGGGCCCCCGAGCGGCTAGAAGCCGATCTCCTTGGGGTTCTCGGGCTGCTCCAGCGGCGGAAGCGCGGGCAGGGCGTCCCAGGGGATCTGGCGGCGGCGCAGGTCCGCGCGGATGTGCTCGGCGAGCTTTCTGGTGTCGCGGCGGTTCATCACCGCGCCCACGGCGGCGCCGACCATGAACGGCATCAGGTTGGGCAGATTGCGCATCATGCGCTTCATGATCTGCTGGCGCAGTTCGCGCTTGAGCTGACCGCCGAGCGCCGCGTTGACCGTGGTCGGCTTCGTGGGGTCGATGCCCCGCTCCTCCGCCCAGGCGGTCAGGTAGGCGGTGGATCGCTGGGTGAGCGAGCCGGGCGGCCGCAGGCCGTAGACCTCGTACAGCTCGGCGACGAGCTTCAGCTCGATCGCCGCGACCCCGGTGATCTCCGCGGCCAGTTCGGCCGGCAGGGCGGGGGGTACGGGCATCATGGCCGCCGCCCCGATGCCGGCGCCGACGGTCGAGGTGGCGTTGGCCGCGCCCCGGATCAGCTTGTCGGCGATCTCCTCGGGGCCGAGCCCCGGGAAGTGCCTGCGCAGCGTCGCGAGGTCCCGTACGGGGACGCGCGGCGCGATTTCGATGATCCGGTCGGCGAGGTAGCCGACGCCGGCCTTCGCCCTGTCGCCGGCGTTCTGCACGCCCCGCTTGACCGCGTCGTAGCGGACGCCTCGCCGGACGGCGTCCAGACGCCGGCGCCGGGGCTCCTGCTCGACCGGTTCGACGGCCGATGCCGCTGCTTCGAGCGAGGCCTGATGGCCTCGCTCGTCGTCACGTGCACCGGAGGACGGCAGGAGGGCGGAGTGCTCGGCCTCAGGGGCCTCGACGGCGCCCTCGGCCGGGCCTGAGCCGCCCTGGCGCGTGTCCGGCGTCCTGGGGAGCCGGAAACGCCGCTTCCGAAACGGGGTGTCGCCTGCCACGGCCGACCTGACCTCAGTCGCAGTCGCGGCAGATCGGCTGGCCGTTCTTCTCGCGCGCCAGCTGGCTGCGGTGGTGCACGAGGAAGCAGCTCATGCAGGTGAACTCGTCGGCCTGCTTGGGCAGCACTCGAACGGCCAGTTCCTCGTTCGAGAGATCGGCGCCGGGCAGCTCGAGGCCCTCGGCGGCCTCGAACTCGTCGACGTCGACGGTCGAGGTCGACTTGTCGTTCCGGCGCGCCTTCAGCTCTTCAAGGCTGTCCGAGTCGACGTCGTCGTCGGTCTTGCGTGGGGTGTCGTAATCCGTTGCCATGTCGCTCTCCCCCTCTGGGTGGTTGCGGTGTCTCCAGCGCACGTAACGCGTGAGAGGCCGGACTTGTGCCCGACCCGAGGCGGAGATTTTGCCTCACATCAAGGTCTGTTACTCAATCGACACCCAACGCGACCTCTCAAGAGTGATCGGGTTTGGGTGGCGAACGGGACCGTACACGGTCCACCTGCCGTCCTTCACGGGCGCCACCCCGTGTACTTCCCGTGATTCGGACCCCGGGAAACCCGGACTTTTCCCGGTTTTTCACCGGGCGGAACGATCACGGAGAGTGGATGGCCGAAAACTCGCTCCTGTGATCGATCACACACGGATCCCTCGGGAACAGGTCCCGAAAATTCCGCGCAAAGCGAACAAGCCGGCCGACTCGATCGGCGTGTCAGATCGGCAGCGTGACACGCATCACGAGACCTCCGCCCTCGCGGGGCTCCGCGATGATACGGCCACCGTGGGCCCGCGCGACGGACCGCACGATCGACAGGCCGAGCCCGACGCCCTTGTCGCTGCCGGTGCGCTCCTGGCGGAGTCTCCGGAACGGCTCGAAGAGGTTGTCGATCTCGTACGCGGGGACCACGGGTCCCGTGTTCGAGACCACGAGGACCGCCTGCCCGTGCTGGGTCTCGGTGGTGACCTCCGCCCAGCCGCCCTCGGGGATGTTGTACCGCACGGCGTTCTGGATGAGGTTCAGGGCGATCCGCTCCAGCAGTACGCCGTTGCCCTGGACGACCGCGGGCTCCTGCTCCCCGCGGATCTCCACGCCCTTCGCCTCCGCCTCCGCGCGCACCTGGTCGACGGCCCGGGAGGCGACTTCGGCGAGGTCCACGGGTTTGCGCTCGACGATCTGGTTGTCGCTGCGGGCCAGCAGCAGCAGGCCCTCGACCAGCTGCTCGCTGCGCTCGTTGGTGGCCAGCAGTGTCTTGCCGAGCTGCTGGAGCTCCACCGGGGCCCCGGGGTCGGAGACGTGGATCTCCAGGAGGGTGCGGTTGATCGCGAGCGGGGTGCGCAGCTCGTGCGAGGCGTTCGCGACGAACCGCTGCTGGGCGGTGAAGGCCCGCTCCAGACGCTCCAGCATCTCGTCGAAGGTGTCCGCGAGCTCCTTGAGCTCGTCGTCCGGGCCGTCCAGCTCGATCCGCCGGGCCAGGTCGGAGCCGGCCACCTGGCGGGCGGTCCGGGTGATCCGGCCGAGCGGCGAGAGGACCCGGCCGGCCATCGCGTAGCCGAAGGCGAACGCGATGATGCTGAGGCCGAGCAGCGCGAACAGCGAGCGGCGCAGGACGTCGTCCAGCGCCAGGTCCGTCTGGTGCCGCAGGCAGATGGTGACGGCCTCGTTGAGTTCCTTGCCGGTGGAGCTGGCGGGCAGCTGGCACCAGGATGTGGTCGGCGTGACCTTGCCCTCGACCACCTCGAAGGGCAGCCGGGAGGTGCTGTCGCTCAGCGCCTGCACGGTGAACAGGTAGATGATCGACAGCAGCAGGATGCCGGCGATCAGGAACATGCCGCCGTAGAGCAGCGTGAGCCGTATCCGGATGGTCGGCCGCAGCAGCGGGCGCACCGGGTCCCGGGGGTCCCAGGTGGGTTTCGGGGGCGCCTGGGGGTGCGGCGCGGGGGTCGTAGCCATCGGGTCAGATCCGGTACCCGGAACCGGGCACGGTGACGATCACAGGAGGCTCCCCCAGCTTGCGGCGCAGCGTCATGACGGTGACGCGGACGACGTTGGTGAACGGGTCCGTGTTCTCGTCCCAGGCCTTCTCCAGGAGCTGCTCGGCGGAGACGACGGCACCCTCGCTGCGCATGAGGACCTCCAGGACCGCGAACTCCTTGGGCGCGAGCTGGACCTCGGTGCCGTCGCGGAAGACCTCGCGGCGGTTGGGGTCGAGCTTGATGCCGGCCCGCTCCAGGACGGGCGGCAGCGGCACGGTGGTGCGGCGGCCGAGCGCCCGGACCCGGGCGGTCAGCTCGCTGAAGGCGAAGGGCTTGGGGAGGTAGTCGTCGGCGCCGAGCTCCAGGCCCTCGACGCGGTCGCTGACGTCGCCGGAGGCGGTGAGCATCAGGACGCGGGTGGCCATGCCCAGCTCGACGATCTTGCGGCAGACGTCGTCGCCGTGGACTAGCGGGAGGTCCCGGTCGAGCACCACGACGTCGTAGTCGTTGACCCCGATGCGTTCCAGCGCCGCCGCGCCGTCGTACACGACGTCGACGGCCATGGCCTCCCGGCGCAGTCCGGTGGCCACCGCATCGGCGAGCAGCTGCTCGTCCTCGACGACGAGTACGCGCACGTCGCTGTTCCTTCCTCCGAGCCCGGCTCCCCTACGGGGACGGGCGGTCCTGAGCACTGACTGTGCGTATACATCCTGCCCCTAACGTGCGTAAACCGGCTGTAAGGCGGGATGCACGAGGGGTGCGCGCGGCGGTGTGCGGCTCGGCGGACCCCGAGAATTCACCTGATTCCCGGGCCAGTTGAGGTTTCCCTGAGGAAAGGGGTGGGGAGGACGACTGCACACCCCGTGATCACGCCCTGTATGTGGCGAGCCACCTGCCGCTCTGTCCCCCGAGGCAGCGGTGCGTGATCCGACCCGGACCCGCGGCACACCCCCGTGCCACCGACCCATGACGAGGGGGCGCACGATGGACGCTTTCACCGCAGGACTGCTGCAGCGCATCAGGACCACGCAGTCCGACCTCACACGGGCTCGCGAGACGGGCGACGACTTCCTTGCGGAGGTCGAGCAGGCCGAGCTCGACGACCTGCGCCGCCTGGCCGCCGAACACGGAGTCGAGGTCGGCGCCGCCAGCGCCTGAGCTCGGCCGGCGCACCGCCGACCCGAAACACAGCGGGGCCCCGGAGTCGATCGACTCCGGGGCCCTTCGGCCGTCCGTCCGCTTTCGTGCCGTCCGGGGCCCTGGGGGCGCGCGGTGCGCCCCGGACGCCCGTCAGTCGTGCCAGGCCCCGAACTCCTCCAGAAGGGCCTGCAGGGGGCCGAAGACGCCCGGCGAGGCCGCCAGGGTCAGCTCGCCCGAGGCGTCCTGTCCGGGACGTCCGCCGGTCAGCGCGCCGGCCTCGCGGGCGATCAGGCCGCCCGCGGCCAGGTCCCAGGGGGCGAGGCCGCGCTCGTAGTAGCCGTCGAGGCGGCCGGCGGCGACGTCGCTGAGGTCGATGGCGGCCGAGCCGCTGCGGCGGATGTCGCGCAGCCGCGGGACGATCCGCTGGGCCACGTCCGCCTGGTGGGTGCGGACGGTGTGGACGTAGTTGAAGCCGGTCGAGACGAGCGCCTGGTCGAGCGGCGGGGCCGGGCGGCAGGCCATCGGGCGCCACTCGCCCCGGCCGCCGGCCCGGAGGTACGCGCCGCCGCCGCGGACGGCCCGGTACGTCTCCTGGCGCATCGGGGCCTCCACGACCCCGACGACCGCCTCCCCGTCGAGCTCGGCGGCGATGGAGACCGCCCAGGTGGGCAGGCCGTACAGGTAGTTGACCGTGCCGTCGAGCGGGTCGACGACCCAGCGGACGCCGCTGGTGCCGGGGCTGGACGCGCCCTCCTCGCCGAGGAGGCCGTCGTCCGGTCGGTGCTCGCCGAGGAAGCCTGTGATCAGCTTCTCGGCGGCGATGTCCATCTCGGTGACCACGTCGATCGGGCTCGACTTGGTCTTGGCGACGGACAGGTCGTCCGGCCGCCCGTCGCGCAGCAGCGCGCCGGCCCGGCGCCCCGCCTCCAGGGCGAGTTCCAGCAGTTCGGCGAGGAGCGGGTCGGTCGGCTCGGCGTTGTCGGTGGGGGCGGTCATGTCGTCTCCTACGCGTAAGGGCTGTCGGCGCCGGCCGCCGCGGGCCGGTCCGCGCGGGCCGGGCAGCAGCCGATGGGGCAGAGGTCGTGCGAGGCGCCGAGCGCGCCGAGGGCGCACCGCTCGACGATCGCGCCGCGCTCGGTGGCCGCGCGCTCCAGGACGAGCCCGCGGACGGCGGCGGCGAACCGGGGGTCGTCGCCGACGGTCGCCGAGCGGCGCACCGGCAGACCGAGTTCGGCGGCCTTGGCGGTGGCCTCGGTGTCGAGGTCGTACAGGACCTCCATGTGGTCCGAGACGAACCCGATGGGCGCCATGACGACCGCGGGCACGCCCGCGCCGTGCAGCTCCTCCAGGTGCTCACAGATGTCCGGTTCGAGCCAGGGGATGTGCGGGGCACCGCTGCGGGACTGGTAGACGAGCCGCCAGGGGTACTCGATGCCGGTGGCCTCGCGGACCCGGTCGATGATCACCCGGGCCACGTCCAGGTGCTCCTTCACGTACGCGCCGCCGTCGCCGTGCTCCGCGACCGGGCCGGAGGAGTCGGCGGCGGAGTCCGGGATGGAGTGGGTGGTGAAGGCGAGGTGGGCGCCGGCCCGGACGGACTCGTCGAGGTCGGCCAGGGCGGCGAGGACGCCGTCGGCCATGGGCTCGACGAAGCCCGGGTGGTTGAAGTAGTGCCGGAGCTTGTCGACCCGGGGCAGCGGCAGCCCCTCGGCCTCCAGCGTGGAGAGCGCGTCGGCCAGGTTCTCGCGGTACTGGCGGCAGCCGGAGTAGGAGGCGTACGCGCTGGTGGTGAGGACGGCGATGTGGCGGCGGCCGTCGGTGACCATCTCCCGCAGGGTGTCGGTGAGGTACGGCGCCCAGTTCCGGTTGCCCCAGTAGACCGGCAGGTTGAGCCCGGCCTGCGCGAAGTCCTTCCGCAGCGCGTCGAGCAGGGCGCGGTTCTGGTCGTTGATGGGGCTGACGCCGCCGAAGAGGAAGTAGTGCTGCCCCACTTCCTTGAGCCGCTCCGTGGGGATGCCGCGGCCGCGGGTCACGTTCTCCAGGAACGGGACGACGTCGTCGGGGCCTTCCGGACCGCCGAAGGAGAGCAGCAGCAGGGCGTCGTACGGGGCGGGATCGCGCTGATCGGACATGGCACCGATCCTCCCACCTGGCTCGGACAGCGGGCGGCCGGGCCGTCCGGGTGTGAGGCGTCCGTCCGGAAAAGCCCGTGACCCACTCTCTTCGAAGGCATAAGCTTTAGCTATTAATTACACGTGTTGCGCAGAAGCCCGGAGACCCCCTTGCCCAGTCCCTACCGCGCGATCTTCGAGGCCCCCGGCACCCGGGCCTTCACGGTCGCCGGATTCCTCGGCCGCATGCCGCTGTCCATGATGGGCATCGGCATCGTGACCATGATCTCCCAGGTCACCGGACGGTACGGGCTGGCCGGCGCGCTGTCGGCCGCTCTGGCGCTGTCCGCGGCGGTGCTGGGCCCGCAGGTCTCGCGGTACGTGGACCGGTACGGGCAACGCCGGGTGCTGCGCCCGGTGACGCTGGTCGGCCTCGCGGCGGCCGCGGGGCTGCTGCTCTGCGTGCAGTTCGAGGCCCCGGACTGGACGCTCTTCGTCTTCACCGCCTGCATCGGCTGTGTGCCGAGCCTCGGCGCCATGACGCGTGCCCGCTGGGCGGCGATCTACCACGGCCGGGCCGACCGGCTGCACACCGCGTACGCGTGGGAGTCGATCGTCGACGAGGTGTGCTTCATCTTCGGGCCGATCATCTCCATCGGTCTGTCGACCATCTGGTTCCCGGAGGCGGGTCCGCTGCTCGCGGCCGGCTTCCTGGCGATCGGCGTGTTCTGGCTGACGTCCCAGCGGGCCACCGAGCCGGCCGTGCATCCGCACGAGGAGCACACCGGTGGCTCGGCACTGCGCTCCCCCGGCCTGCAGGTCCTGGCCCTCACCTTCATCGCCATGGGGGCGGTCTTCGGTGCGGTCGACGTGGTGACGGTCGCCTTCGCCGAGGAGCGCGGCGCGAAGGCGGCGGCCAGCCTGGTCCTCGCGGTGTACGCGCTGGGCTCCTGCCTGGCCGGCGCGGTCTTCGGAATGCTGCGCCCCAAGGGCGATCCGTCCCGCCGGTGGCTGGTGGGCGTGACGGCGATGGCCGTGAGTATGATCCCCCTCCTACTGGCCGGGAACCTGCCGTTGCTGGCCGTGGCGCTCTTTGTTGCGGGCATGTCCATCGCACCGACGATGGTGACCACCATGGCCCTCGTCGAAGCGCACGTACCGCGCACCAAGCTGACCGAGGGCATGACCTGGACCGGTACCGGGCTGGCGATCGGTGTGGCGCTCGGCTCCTCGGCCGCCGGCTGGGTGGTCGACACCTCGGGTGCGGCCGCGGGGTACGTCGTGCCCGTGGTCTCGGGCGCGGTCGCGGTCGTGGTGGGCCTCCTGGGCTTCCGCCGGCTGCGCAGGCCGGTACCGACGCGGGAGGGGCAGCGTGAGCGAGACGCCGAAGGCGCTGAAGAGCGTGACCACGAGGGCGGGCAGCAGCCCGTGGCGTAACTGGGCGGGCACGGTCGAGTCCAGGCCGACCCGCGAGGCCAGCCCGGCCTCCGCCGAGGAACTGGCGGACGAGGTGCGCCGGGCGGCCGAGGACGGGCTGCGGGTCAAGACCGTCGGCACCGGCCACTCGTTCACCTCGATCGCCGCCACCGACGGGCTGCTGATCCGGCCGGACCTGCTCACCGGGATCCGCCGGATCGACCGCGAGGCGATGACCGTCACCGTGGAGGCGGGCACCCCCCTCAAGCGGCTGAACGTGGCCCTTGCCCGGGAGGGCCTGTCGCTCACGAACATGGGCGACATCATGGAGCAGACGGTCGCCGGGGCCACCTCCACGGGCACCCACGGCACGGGGCGGGAATCGGCCTCGATCGCCGCGCAGATCCGCGAGATCGAACTGGTGACGGCCGACGGCCGGCTGATGACCTGTTCGGCGAAGGAGAACCCGGAGGTCTTCGCGGCGGCCCGGATCGGGCTCGGCGCCCTGGGCGTGATCACCGCCCTCACCTTCGCGGTGGAACCGGTCTTCCTGCTCACCGCCCGCGAGGAGCCGATGAGCTTCGACCGGGTCACCGCGGAGTTCGACGCGCTGCACGCTGAGAACGAGCACTTCGAGTTCTACTGGTTCCCGCACACCGACAACTGCAACACCAAGCGCAACAACCGCAGCGCCGGCCCCGAGGCCCCGCTGGGCCGGATCAGCGGCTGGGTCGACGACGAGCTGCTGTCCAACGGTATTTTCCAGCTGGCCTGTTCGCTGGGGCGCGCGGTGCCGCCGGTCGTCCCGTCGATCGCCAAGATCTCCAGCCGGGCGCTGTCGGCCCGTACGTACACCGACATCCCGTACAAGGTGTTCACCTCGCCGCGCCGGGTCCGGTTCGTGGAGATGGAGTACGCCCTGCCGCGCGAGGCCGCGGTGGCCGCGCTGCGCGAGCTGAAGGCGATGGTCGAGCGCTCCCCGCTGAAGATCAGCTTCCCGGTGGAGGTGCGGACCGCGCCCGCGGACGACATCGCGCTCTCCACCGCCTCGGACCGGGAGTCGGCGTACATCGCCGTGCACCTCTACAAGGGCACGCCCCACCGCGCGTACTTCACCGCGGTGGAGCGCATCATGACGGCGCACGGCGGTCGGCCGCACTGGGGCAAGGTGCACACCCGGGACGCCGCGTACCTCTCCGAGATCTATCCGCGCTTCGCCGAGTTCACCGCCCTGCGCGACCGCCTGGACCCGGACCGCCGGTTCGGCAACGACTACCTGCGCCGCGTCCTGGGCGACTGACGGTCATTCGGCGACGGCCGACCCCTCGGCGGGGGACGCGTCCGGGGCGGGCGCGGTCGGCGCGGTGGGCGTCCCGGTGCTGGGTGTCGGCTCCGGTTCGGGGGTGCCGCCGTCGGACGCGGAGGGCGTGGGGGTCGGGTCGGGGGTGCCGGTGGCATCCCGGCCCGGGTCCGGTGTCGTGCCCGTACCGGGGCTCGCGGAGCCGTGGTCGCCGTTCTGCGCCGGCCGCTCCCGGCCGGGGGTACGGGACGGGGCCGGGGCGTCGCCGGGCGAAGACGGCTTCTGTCCGCCGCGGTTGTCCTCGCCGCCGGTGACGGCGGAACGGAAGGTCGTCGTCCCCTCGGTCCCGCTGAAGTCCTGACCCGAGATCAGTTCGTACGTGGTGATGCCCCCCATGGCGACCACGAAGACCAGCGCGGCGGCGACCAGGGAGCGGCGCCGGCCTCGGATCCGCGTGCCGTGCGTGGTGGCCTCGCCGTACGTGCCGTCGCCCGGGGGCGGTGCGGACACTGTGCCCAGGACCTGCGTCCGGTCCGGGAGCGGCACCTGACGGCCCTTCGGCTTCGTCGCCTGGACCGTGGCCTCGCGTAGCTGCTCACCGGTGCGCCGGAAGAAGAACTGCAGGACCGAGCCGCCGCAGGTGGCGACGACGCTGATCACGCCGGCGCCCAGGATCGTGCCGTACACCCCCAGATTCGAGGCGAGTTTGGCGGCCACGACAGCGGCGACGGCGCTTCCGGAGACCTGCGCCACACTCAGATCGAGGCGCTTCTTCTTCTCGTCCTTCTCCCGCGCGTCGGTCCCGTCGTCCCGCTTCTCTCGCATCTCCGGCCTCTGCTCGCCCATCTGTCCCGCCTTGCACCCAGAAGTGACCTTTGGGAGCCGCGAATGGTTCCCTTTCTGCCGATTCTGTGAAGAGCGCCACGTACCGGCGAAGATCGCGGAGACTCAACTCCCGTACCGGCGGAGAAGTTCGGCGGCGCGGCGGTCCACCCAGGTGGCCCGAATGGAGTACTGTGACGAACCCGGGGTCGTGCTCCCTCATGGACGCACGGAGCACCGGGAGGGGGCCCGAATGCGGCACTCGAACCGGCGGCGCCGCTGCACCGCACGGCGCCTGCTGCGTAGCGTGACCACCTGGTCACTCTGCGTCGCAAATAGGTAACCGTGCCATAACGGCGTTCCAGGGTCCACGCCCGACACGCCGGGCAACTCGGCAAGGTTGTGGCAGGCTGCACCCGGGCAGGCCACACTCGACTAGCGGAAGCAGCGACGCACGTGACGTCGGCAGGCACCACCCGGGAGGTCCCCATGCCCGAACTGCGTGTCGTGGCCGTCTCCAACGACGGCACACGACTGGTGCTGAAGGCTGCTGACAGCACGGAGTACACGCTTCCGATCGACGAGCGGCTCCGCGCCGCCGTGCGCAACGACCGCGCGCGCCTCGGTCAGATCGAGATCGAGGTGGAGAGCCACCTCCGCCCCCGCGACATCCAGGCGCGCATACGTGCCGGTGCCTCCGCGGAGGAGGTCGCCCAGCTCGCCGGCATCCCCGTCGACCGTGTCCGCCGCTTCGAGGGCCCCGTGCTCGCCGAGCGCGCGTTCATGGCCGAGCGGGCCCGCAAGACTCCCGTGCGCCGGCCCGGCGAGAACACCGGACCTCAGCTCGGCGAGGCGGTCCAGGAGCGTCTGCTGCTGCGCGGCGCCGAGAAGGACACCGTGCAGTGGGACTCCTGGCGGCGCGACGACGGCACCTGGGAGGTGCTGCTCGTATACCGCGTGGCCGGCGAGGTGCACAGCGCGAGCTGGACGTACGACCCGCCGCGGCGGCTCGTGCAGGCGGTGGACGACGAGGCGCGCTCGCTGATCGGCGAGACCGACGACACGATCACCGCCCCGGAGCCGAGCTTCCCGTTCGTGCCCCGGATCGCCCGGCTCCCCCGCGACCGGCCGCTCGACCGCGCGCTGGACCGTCAGCTGGAGCGCGAACGACAGCTCCCGCCGGCACCGCCCGCGGAGGACGAGAGCCCGAGCGAGCGGGACTCGCTGACCAGCCTCCTGGAGGCCGTGCCCAGCTTCCGGGGCGACATGGTCGTACCGGACCGCTCCGACGAGGACCCGGCGACCGAGCCGGAGCAGGAGCCGGATGCGGAGGAGCCGCCGGCCCCGGCGGCCTCGGCCGGGGCGGGCTCGGCGTACGCCGACGTGCTCATGCCGCGGGCGGTCTCGGGCCACCGCGACCGCCTGATCGGGACGACCGACCGGCAGGCGGAGGCGGACGGCGTCCGGCCCGGCCGCCGGGCCGCGGTGCCGAGCTGGGACGAGATCGTCTTCGGCACGCGCCGGAAGAAGCAGGACTGAGCAGTACACCGAGGAGAGGCCGGTACCCGTGTCGGGTACCGGCCTCTCCTTGTGCGTCCTGCTACGGGTTCGGGCCCGTGGCCACCGGCCGGTCGGAGTCGCTGACCCACTCGGACCAGGAACCGGCGTACAGCGCAGCCGGGATGCCCGCGATCTCCAGGGCGACCAGCTGCTGGGCCGCGGACACGCCGGAGCCGCAGTAGACGCCCACCTCCGCCGCGTCCGCGGCGCCGAGCGCCTTGAAGCGGGAGGTCAGCACGTCGGCGGGCAGGTACCGGCCGTGCGCGTCGACGTTCTCCATGGTCGGCGCCGAGACCGCACCCGGGATGTGGCCCGCGACCGGGTCGATCGGCTCCGTCTCGCCGCGGTACCGCTCCCCCGCCCGCGCGTCCAGCAGAAGTCCGGTACGCGCCAGGGCCGCCGCGCCCTCCGCGTCGAGCAGCCGCAGCGCACCCGGCGCGGGCACGAAGTCGCCCTCCTCCGGAGACGGGACCTCGGTCGACAGCGGTCCCGTCCAGGCCGGCAGGCCGCCGTCGAGGATCCGTACGTCGCCGTGGCCCGTCCAGCGCAGCATCCACCAGGCGCGCGCGGCGGCCCAGCCCTGGCCGCCGTCGTACACGACCACGGGGGCGTCCGACCGGACGCCCGCCCCGCGCATCACGGCCCCGAAGGCCGCCACGTCCGGCAGCGGGTGCCGGCCGCGACCGCCGCCGGGCGGGTCGGCGAGCTCCGCCTCCAGGTCGACGTAGACCGCCCCGGGAAGATGTCCGGCCTCGTACAGGGGACGCCCGGGCGGGCCGCCCATCTGGTAGCGGACGTCGAGCAGCACCGGGGGACGCGACCCGGCAAGTTCGCTCACGAGTTCGGATGCGGAGATGATGGGTGTCATGGGAGCCATCCTCGCGCAGCCGCGGCCCGCCCGGCCCCAAACGTAGCGAGCGCGAACCGGCCGGGAAACGGACGGGAGGCGACAAACAAGGCAACCTCCCACCGGATCGCGCCGGAATCGGCGCGGCCGGGGCGCGCGACCCGCCGGGTGGTGCGAGCATCGGCACGGGACACGCGACATCACGCCGCCCCGGGCCCCGCGCCCGGGAGACGGGCCCGCCCACACGGCCGGCCGCGCCGCGTGCGCCCTTGTCCCCCCGCACGGCCACCGGCGATGGTCCGAGGAGAGAGTGACGATGACCGAGGCGACTCGGCGCACACCCGGTACACCCTGTTGGGTGAGCCTCATGGTGCACGGGCTTGACACCACGCAGGAGTTCTACGGCGCCCTGTTCGACTGGGAGTTCCAGCCCGGCCCGCAGCAACTCGGCCCGTACTCCCGCGCCCTGCTCGACGGCAAGGAGGTGGCGGGCATCGGCCAGCTCCCTCCCGACCGTCATCTACCGATCGCCTGGACGACCTATCTGGCCACCGACGACGCGGACGAGACCGCCGAGCTGATCCGCGGCTGCGGCGGTACGGTCGCCGTCGGGCCCCTGGACGCCGACGAAGCCGGCCGGCTCGCGATCTGCTCGGACCCGGCGGGCGCGGTGTTCGGCATCTGGCAGGCCGCGGGACACGTCGGCACGAATCTGGCCGGGCCGCCGGGCACCCCGGTCTGGAACGAGCTGTTGACGTACGAGACCTCGACGGTCGGGAAGTTCTACCAGACCGTCTTCGGCTACGGGATCGAGCCGGTCGTCTCCGCCGACTTCGACTACCTGACGCTGCACCTGGAGGGCCGCCCGGTGGCCTCCCTGCACGGCGTCGGCACCGCGCTGCCGCGCGACCGGGGCGCGCACTGGATGACGTACTTCGAGGTCGCCGACACCGACGGGGCAGCCCGGCTGATCACCGAGCTGGGCGGGCAGGTGCTGCGGCCGCCCCGGGAGGGCACGGCGGGCCGGCTGGCCCTGGTGGCCGACCCGGAGGGCGCGGTGTTCACCATCGTCCACTCGTCGCGGCAGGACTGACGACCCGAGCCGGCGCCTGTTACGAGCTCAGGCCCGCCCCGTGCGGGCCGGGCCGCGGCGCAGCCGGGGCGAGCGCTGCCGGGGCAGCGCGCCGCCGCCCGGGAGCCCGAGCTCGGTGAGCCGCTCGCGCGGGAAGCAGCGCTCGGTGCGCTCGGTGCGGTCCAGGCCGGCCAGCAGCGTGCTGACCTGGTCCCGCAGGCCGGGGTGGCTCGCCGGCCGCATGCAGTACCCGACCGCGCGGACCAGCGGCGGCAGCGTGGCGGGGGCCGCTCCGGGCACGGCGGGCGCCTCGCCGAGCTCCAGGTCGGGGACCACGTGGTCGACGACGACCAGCGGCACCCGGTTGCTGTTCTCGTACGGGGTGAGGCGGTCCAGGACCGTCCCGGTGCCGACCCGGGCGACGGGCACGTCGTAGTACGCCGACGCGGTGAGCATGGCCGTGGAGAAGCAGCCGACGACGAGCCGGAGCGGGCACCGCTCGTAGAAGGTCTCGGCGAGCAGCGGCCCGTCCAGGACGGTCAGCCGCAGGCCGGCGGCCTCGGCCGCCTCGTTCAGGGCCAGCGAGTACCGGGCCGGGGCGGTGGGGTGCGGCTTGAAGACCACGGAACGGTGCCCGGCCGCGGCGGCGCCGCGCACCATCCGGACGTGCAGCTCCTCCTCCTCGTCGGCGGTGAGGATGCCGAGGGCGGCGAGGTACTGGCCGAGCAGCAGGGCGGTCGGCGCGGCGGCGACCGCGCGCTCGACCTGCGGGTCCCCCGCGGCGTCCTCGGCGATCTCGCCGAGGACCCGGCGGAAGGCCGCGTCGGGGACCAGTTCGGGCTCGACGCCGTACTCGGTGAGCAGCATCGGGAGCAGCCCGGGCACCAGGTCGAGGTGGAGCAGCCGGCGGATCCGGCAGGCGATCGACTGGGGCAGGTCGTCGCGGGTGGGGCCGTAGCTCATCAGGCCGTCCGCGTACACCTGGACGGAGCTCTCCGCGAAGGCGGCCGCGAGCGCGCGGGCGGGATTGACCTGGATGGACTCCACGATCAGCTCGACCGGGCCGTCGTCGAGGTCCCAGGCGGTCCGCAGGACCCGCTGCCACAGCGGGGCCTCCTCCGGGCGCGGGCTCCAGGTGCCGGGGTGGTACGGCCGGATGGTGTCGTTCCAGTCGATCACGCCGTCGAAGCGGGCGGCGATCCGGTCGTAGCCGGTCATCTCGTCCAGGCGGAGCGCGGTCTCGGGGATCTCGGCGTTGTGGGAGACGAGCATCAGGCGGCGCGCCCGGTCGCGGGGGCCGAACTGCCCGGCGTCCAGGGCGGCGGCGAGGGTGGCCGCGCCGTAGAGCGTGGACACCTGGAAGATCTGTGTGGTCATGGCGGGTTCCGGGTTCTTGCGTGGTTCGGGCGTCATCGTGGTTCAGGCGGCCCTTCGCGCGCCGCGCAGGCGCTGGAGCATGGTCGAGCGGGTGGTGTCCATCGACGCGAGCGTCTCGTCGAGGACCCCCTGCGGCATCCGCGCCAGCCCGTCGGTCACGTCCCGGCCCAGCCGCCGGGCCACGGCTGGCTCGTACTGGTCGGACTTGGCCATGTGGAAGGCGATCATGGCGCAGTAGGTGCGGACCGCCTTGGGCAGGAAGCGGTCGGCCTCCGGGTCCCGGGCGACCTCCTCCAGAAGGAGGTCGTACGACGGAATGAAGTCGAGCTGCCGGTTGTCGGTGATCTGGGTGAGCGAGGTGGTGACACCGCGCCGGTAGAACACGCCGTGCAGGGAGAGCGCCGCGTACGTATCGGCCTTCAGGTGGAGCCGCCAGACCCACAGCCGGTCCTCGGCGGTGCGCAGCTTCGTCTCGAAGCGGGACGCGCCGTCGCGGAAGAGGCGTCCGCTGTAGATCCCGAAGGGGACGAACGGGTAGTCGACCATCGTCACCATGCTGGCCGGGGCGATCCCGTCCCGGGGATTCATCACCGTGTCGCGGAGCTTCGCCGGGGCGTACCGGATCTGCCGGTTCCGGGCGTTCGACTGGACGTGGTCGGTGCGGGCGAAGTCGCAGCCGAGGGCCTCGACGCGGTCCACCATGGCGCGCAGGTGGCCCGGCGCGTACCAGTCGTCGCCGTCGAGGAAGGTGATCCAGTCCCCGGTCGCGGCGTCGATGCCGGTGTTGCGGGCCTGGGCCACACCCTGGTTGGTGGCGTGCCGGATCACCCGGGCCTGCGGGATCCGGCTCTCCCACCGGTCGAGGACGTACGGGGTGTCGTCCGTGGAGCAGTCGTCGACGAGCAGGAACTCGAAGTCCGGGTCCGCGTTGTTCGCGAGGCTGCGCAGGGTGTCGGGCGCGTACGCCCCGACGTTGTGGAACGGTACGACGACGGACAGCTTCGGCACACGGATTCCCCACACTCGAACGGCACTCCGCGCGGCACGCTAGCCGTCCCCGATTCCGGCGGAACGAGCCCGAGTCGCACGGGCGGTGAACACTTGCCGTCGTCCGGAGGAACCGCGTCCGGAGGAGCCGCGCCCGCGGCGGTCCAGGAGGGCGACGGCGGTCATGGCGAGCAGCGCCGTCGCGCCCGCCGCGCCGCCGAGCCGCAGCCCGGGCGGCCGGAAGACACAGCTGACCGAGGACGCGCCTGCGCCGAGGGGGACGGCGATCAGGCCCAGGTGGCGGGCGGCCGGGGCGGGTTCGGCGCCGTCCGTGGCGCAGCGCCAGCCGGGGATGCGCGGCGCGGCGACCACGGCGGTTCCGGTACTCCCGGCGGGCAGCCGGGCGGTGAGGGTGTGGCCGGTGACCCGTACGCCGGTGGCTCCGGTCGCCGTCAGCTCCCGTACGGCCCGGTCGAGGCGGTCCTCGACCAGGCAGCCGACGGGCTGCCGAGGCAGGGCGGGACCGCCGCCGTGCCGCGCGTGCAGGGCGATCCGTACGGCGCCGGAGGCGGGGACGGTGCCGAGCGGCTGCATCGGGCCGCGCACCGAGGGAGCCTTGCCGGCGAAGTCGACCGGCGGCCGGCCGTCGAGCGCGGCGCTGCCGGTGAACTCGGGGGCCCAGAGCCAGACTTCGGAGCCGGCCGGGCAGCTGCCGGTCAGCGTGACGGCGCCCGGGCCCGCCGGCGTACGGCGCGGTTCGGCCGGCATGTCGTACACCGGCGCGCCGAGCAGCAGCTCCTGGTTGGCGAAGGCGGAGTCGCCGTAGCGGACCCCGGCCGCCGGGCCGGGCCGGACGGTGACCAGCGGCGGGACGGCCCGCTCGACCGTGGTGACGGCGGCCTCGGGGAGGGCGTCCTGACGGAGCGGGGCGGTGGGTGTGGAGCGTGTCCGCGCGCCGATGGAGAAGATCGCGTCGGTGACCGGGTTGTCCAGGCTGACGGGATGCCGACCCTTGGCGTAGTACCCGAAGCCGAGCGCGGACAGTGTCTCCGAATACACCTTGGACGTCAGGCTGCTGTAGTAGTCCGCGCCCTGACCGCCGACCACCAGGACGTCGTTGCCGCCCGGGGTCTCGCCGGGGTCCGTGCGGCGGTTCGGCCAGGTGTCCACGCGTCCGACCGACCGCGCGACGTCCTCGTGCCAGGGGCCCAGCCGGGGCGCCCAGGTCACCTTGCTCAGCTGCTGTCGCTCGATACGCGCCCCGGTGACGGCCGCCTCGCCGGCCTGCGCCGCGACCAGCAGACCGACGGCCAGGAGCGGCAGCACCCTGCTCGCGGTGTGCCGGGACGCCAGGAACGCGCAGCCGGCCGCGAGGACGGCGAGGCCCGCGGCGGCCCCGAGCGCCGGGAAGGTCCACCGGTCGATGTCCGCGCTGTCACGGGCCGCGAGGACGAGGACGGCGAGCACCGCCGCCCCGCCGAGCAGCGCCGGGAGCCGCGGCGTCCCCTGCGCGGTGGACAGCCAGGCGGCGAGCAGCAGGAGACCGGACAGGACGAAGGTCTGGCGGTACGGGATGCCGTTGGGCGAGGCCCCGGCGTGCCAGATCAGATGGGTCGGCTCCCACTGGAGGGAGAGGGCCACCAGGACGACCGCCGCCGACCAGACGGCCCGGCCCCGGGGCGGTACGGCCCGGTTGAACGGCAGGGTGAGCGCGAGCGCGAGTGCCGCGGTGCCGATGTACAGGGCTGGGGTCGCCACGCTCGCCGTGGCCGGCAACAGCCGGGCGAACACCTCGCTCCACGGGACCGCTTCGAAAGCGGTCGGGGGCGTCGGGTCGGCGACCCGGGTGGCGAAGAAGACGACGGTGACGAGCGGGGCGGCGAGCCCGAGGCCGATGAGCACACTGCGGGCCGCCCGCAGCAGCCCCGCGAGACGGCGCCGGTCGTCGTCCGTCGTGACCAGCCGGACGAGCAGGACCACGGCCGCGCCGATGGTCGCCATGTACGCGGTGTAGAAGTTCGCGATCCAGGCCAGCGCCACGACGAGCGGCCCGAGCACCGGCCGCCGGCCGGCCCGCGCCCACTCCCCCACCAGGCACAGCAGCGGGAAGGCCAGCAGGCCGTCCAGCCACATCGGCACGGTCGCGCCGTAGTTGAAGGTCCAGCCGGACAGCGCGTACGCGGCGCCGAGCACGGCCGCGACCGGCCAGGGGCCGCGGCGCAGCGTCAGCAGCAGGTACGCCATGGCGGCGCCGGCCGCGGTGATCTTGGCGACGGTGACGACGTAGAGGGCGAGTTCGATCCGGTCGGCCGGGAAGAGCACCACGATCAGGTCGAACGGGCTGCTCAGGTAGGTCCCGACATCGCCGAGGAAGTTCGAGCCGAAGCCGGAACTCCAGTTCAGGAACAGGTCCCCGTCCGCCTCCCCGAGCAGCAGCTTCCGCCAGTACGCGTGGTACGGCAGGTACTGCTGCCCCAGGTCGACGATGTTGCGGGTGGTCGGCCCGAACGGGTACGTCCCGGCCAGCAGCCCGGCGAGGCAGAGCACCACGCAGGTCAGCCCGGAGGCCCCGGCCGCAGCTCGTAGCCGCCCCCGCTGTGGTTCGGCCGGCGCCGGCGGGGACGCGCTGGGAGCGAGGGCGTCGCGGTCGGGAGCGGTCTGTACGACAGGGGGCACCCGGACATTACCGCCCGGCCGTGCGACCCGTACCCGATCGCCGGGCGAGCCACGGGCGCACCGGAGATGAACTCCGGGTGCGGCGCGTGCGTCAGGCCTCGTCGTGGGCGACGGGCAGGACGTCCGGGGAGAGGACCGCGGCGCGCGCGGTCGCGGCCGTCATCAGGCGGCGGTGATGGCGACGGCACAGCACCTCGTACCCCACCTCGTCGCCGGCGTTCACATCCCCGACGACGACCTGGGCGCCCTCGATGACCATGCGGCCGCCGACCGTACGGGCGTTGTGCGTGGCCCGGGCACCGCACCAGCACAGCGCCTCGACCTGGAGCACCTCGACCCGGTCGGCGAGTTCGACGAGGCGCTGCGAGCCGGGGAAGAGCTTGGAGCGGAAGTCGGTGGTGATCCCGAAGGCGAACACGTCGAGCTCCAGGTCGTCCACGACCCGCGCGAGCTGGTCGATCTGCCCGGGGGCGAGGAACTGCGCCTCGTCCGCGATGACGTAGTCGCACCGGCCGCCCTTGGACATCCGGTCGACGATGTAGGCGTAGAAGTCGAAGCCCTCCGCCGCCTCCACGGCGTCGGTCACCAGCCCGAGCCGCGAGGACAGCTTCCCCTCGCCCGCCCGGTCGTCCCGCGTGAAGATCATGCCCTGCAGTCCGCGCGCGGAGCGGTTGTGCTCGATCTGAAGAGCGAGGGTGCTCTTTCCGCAGTCCATCGTTCCGGAGAAGAACACCAGCTCGGGCATGGGGATGCGACGACCTTTCGGGTCTGGAAGGCAAAGGGGGCGGGAAAGGTCAGGAACGGACTTCGAGGAGCGGGACGAACTGCTCGGCCGGCGTCATCGAGCCGTGCATGCCGACCATGGCCGACTCGTTCGGCTCGTTGACGGAGGCGGTGATCACGACGTCGTCGTGGGCGGCCGCGACGACGTCGCCGATCCGCCCGTACACGCGCTCGTCGCAGGCGCCGGGCGGCCCGAACCAGCCCGCCTCGAGCGCCTCCTCGCGGCTCGCCACCCAGAACTGCTCGCCGAGCACCTCGCGCCAGCAGGTCAGCACGTCGGCCTCGGCGCCCGGCACGGCGTAGACGTGGCGGGCGCGGCCCTCGCCGCCCAGCAGGGCGACGCCGGCGCGCAGCTCCCAGTCCTCGTCGAAGTCGATGCGGGACTGCTCGTCGAACGGGATGTCCACCATGCCGTGGTCGGCGGTGACGTACAGCGCGCTGCGCGGCGGGAGCTGCTCGGCGAGCCGCTGCACGAGGCGGTCGACGAACATCAGCTGGCCGCGCCAGGCGTCGGAGTCGACGCCGAAGCGGTGTCCGGCGCCGTCGAGTTCGCTGTAGTACGTGTAGACCAGCGAGCGATCACCGGCTGCGAGCTGCTCGGCGGCCGTGTCCATGCGCTCCTCGCCGGAGAGCCGGCCGAAAAACGTTCCACCGCTCAGCGCGACCTTGGTGAGCGGGGTGTCCTGGAAGGCCGGGGCGGAGACCTGCGCGGTGTGCACGCCGGCCGCGTGGGCGAGCTGGAAGACCGTCGGGTACGGCTGCCAGACGTGCGGCGAGGTCCACGGCCGCCAGCGGAGCTGGTTCATCAGCTCGCCGGTGTCCGGGTTGCGGACGGTGTAGCCGGGCAGGCCGTGCTGGGCGGGCACGTGTCCGGTGCCGACCGAGGCGAGCGAGGTCGCGGTGGTGGCCGGGAAGCCGGCGGTGACGGGGCGGCCGGTGCCGCCGCGGGAGGTGCCGAGGAGCGAGGTCAGGTACGGGGCCTCGTCCGGGTGCGCCTTGATCTGCTCCCAGCCGAGGCCGTCGATCAGGAAGACGCAGTTGCGGTCGGCGGGCGTGAGTTCGGCGATGCGCGGCTCGAACTCGGGCACGCCCTGGCCGGCGACGAGGGTCGGCAGCAGGTCGGCGAGCGAGCCGGAGCCGTACGCGGGGACCGGCGCGGTGTCGAGCGCGAGCGGCAGGGGCTCGTCGGGCCAGCCGGCGGCGAGCGTGGTGGGCTGGACCATCAGCGGGTCGCCGCGGTGGCTTCGGAGAGGGACTGGGCGAAGGCGAGCGTCTGGGCCACGGTGTCCGGGCCGTCGCCGGCCTCGCTGACCCGCAGGCTCAGGTCGTCGGCGGTGGAGGAGCCGGTGTAGCCGTGGTCGGCGTCACAGTTCGGGTCGCCGCAGGCGGCCGGCTCCAGGTCGATCCGGGAGACGGCGCCCCAGCCGATGGTCAGCACGACCTCGCGGGGCAGGGTGCCGGGCTTGTACGACTCGGGGTTGGCGACGACCCGGCTGACGACGACGGAGGAGATCCGGTCCAGCTTGACCGACTCGGTGGAGGTGGTCGCGTACGGCGTCGGGGAGCTGTCGTCGGCGGCCTGCTCGTCGGTGTGGCTGACGATGAAACGGTTGGCCGTCAGGACGAGGACGGTGACGTGGCGCCGGACCTCGTTCGCGTCGAACGTGGTCTCCTGGTGCACCAGGTACGACGCGATCGCCTCGCCGCCGACAGCGGCCTCCACCGCCTCGGCCACGAGGGCCGGGTAATAGCCGCTGCGCTCGATCGCCGCGCGCAGCCCCTGGGTCGTCGTACCGGTCTTCGCCATGGACTCCATCCTAATCCGTCGCGGGGGCCGCTCCGGCTGGCTCGCGAGCGGGCTCGTCAATAGCTGGGGAGGGTGCGCGGGCCGAGGTCGGAGCGGACCGGGGGCGGGGCGAGCCGGACGGTGGCGCCGAGCACGGACACGCCCCGGGGCGCGACGACGACGGGTTCGAGGGCGACCGAGACGACCTCGGGGTGGTCGTCGACCAGCCGGGACAGCCGCAGCAGCAGCTCCTCCAGAGCGGGGGTGTCGACGGGGGCGGAGCCGCGCCAGCCGAACAGGAGCGGGGCGGTCCGGATGGACCGGACGAGCTCAGCGGCGTCGCGGTCGGTGGCGGGGACGAGGCGGTGGGCGGTGTCGCCCAGCAGCTCGGAGGGTGCGCCCGCGAGTCCGAAGGACAGGACGGCGCCGACGGCGGGGTCGATGGCGGCGCGGACGACGGTGTCGACGCCGCGGGGCACCATCGCCTGCACGACGGGCTTCAGCTCCTCCGGCTTGCCGAGCACCTCGGTGAGCTCGGCGTACGCGGCGCGCAACTGCTCCCCGTCGGGCAGGTCGAGCCGAACGCCCCCGAGGTCGGGGCGGTGCCGCAGGTGCGGGGCGGTCGTCTTGAGGGCGACCGGGTAGCCCAGCCGCGCCGCGGCGGCGACGGCGGCGTCGGGGGTCGGCGCGGGCAGGGTGGGCCGTACGGGGATTCCGTACCGGCCGAGCAGCTCGCTCGCCTCGTCGACGCCGAGCGTCACGCCGCTGTCGCCCGGGTCGTCGCCGAGCAGCCGCTCGATGAGCGCGGCGGCGCCGGCCTCGTCGATGTCCTCGAACTCGGGCACCCGCCCCGGCTCCGCGGCCTGCCGCCGCCACTGCCCGTACCGCACCGCTTCGGCCAACGCCCGCACGGCCCGCTCGGCGGCGGGGTAGGCGGGGATGTTGCCGGGGGCGGGGGTGGCGGCGGGGGCGGCGGGTGTGGCGGGGCCGCCGACGGAGGGTGCGTACGTCGGGCGAGGAGGAATGCCCGGCGAAGGCGGCAGCGGCCGGCCCGGCGTGGGGCCGCCGACGGGGACGGAGGCACCGGGCGACGACGCGGAAGCCGCGCCGGAGGCGGAGTCGCCGCCGGACGCCGGCGGGGTCGACGCGCCGCCCGCGCCCGTACCGGCGGAGGTGTCTCCGGTACCCGAAGCCGGACCGGAGGCGGAAGCCCCGCCCGCCGTCGGCGACGCGCCGCCCGCGCCCGTACCTGCAAAGCCGTCGCCCGCCCTCGGAGCTGCACCCGAGGCGGAGGCCCCGCCCGATGCCGGCGGGGTCGCTGCGCTGCCTGCGGTGTCGGGCGCCGACGCCGGGGCGTGGCCCGACTGGGCGTCCGCGGGCGGCTGGGCGTCCGCGCCACCGCGTCCCGCCGCGCGCGGCGCGGTGCTTGCGGCGGCCGAGAGGGCCTCGGCGAGGGCACCCATCTCGACGTGGACGACGACGACCGGCTTCGCCGGGGGCGGGGCGGTGGCGACGGCGGTGCGGAGGGCGGCCGCCAGGACCTCGCCCTCGCCGGACTCGGTGACCCCGTTCTCGCCGACCCACGGAATCGCCGTGACGACGACCGCGTCGGACAGCGGGTCCGCGAGCGCCTTCGCCAGCGCGACGCGGAAGTCGTCCGGAGTCGCCGACGTCGTGAGGTCCAGCGGCCGGAGCGGACGCAGTCCCTCCGTCAGGCACGCGTCGTACGTGAGCAGGCCGAGGGACTCCGAGTTGCCGAGGATGGCCACCCGCGGCCCCGCCGGGAGCGGCTGGCCGGCGAGCAGCAGCCCCGCGTCGACCAGTTCGGTGACCGTGTCGACGCGGATCACACCGGCCTGCCGCAGCAGCGCGGAGACCGTGGCGTACGGGATCCGCGTCGCCGGCACCCGGTGTCCGGGCGGCGCGCTGCCGCTGTGCCGCGCGCCCTTGACGACCACGACCGGCTTGACCGCCGCCGTCCGCCGCGCGAGCCGGGTGAACTTCCGTGGGTTCCCCATCGACTCCAGGTACAGCAGGACGACGTCCGTCGCCGGGTCGTCGTACCCGTGCTGGAGGAAGTCGTTGCCGGACACGTCCGCCCGGTTGCCCGCCGAGATGAACGAGGAGAGCCCGGCCCCGCGCCGGTGCAGCCCGGCGAGGAGCGCGATGCCGATCGCGCCGGACTGGGTGAAGAGACCGATCCGCCCCGCCGCCGGCGGCTGCGGCGCCAGCGAGGCGTTGAGCCGGACGTCCGCCGCTGTGTTGATGATCCCGAACGCGTTCGGCCCGATGATCCGCATCCCGTACGAGCGGGCCTGTCGGACCAGCTCGCGCTGCCGCCGCCGGCCCGCCTCGTCGCCGCTCTCCGCGTACCCCGCGGAGAGCACGACGAGGCCCTGCACTCCGTGCTCCCCGCAGTCGGCGACGACCTCCGGCACCCGCTCGGCGGGGACGGCGACGACGGCGAGGTCCACCGGTTCGCCGATCTCGCGGACCGACCGGAACGCGGGCACGCCCTCCAGCTCGGCCCCACCGCCCTCCTCCAGCGCCTTGTTGACCGCGTACACCCGTCCGGCGAAGTCCGCCTCGAGCAGGTTCCGCACCACCGCGCGGCCGACCCCGCCGGGCGCGCGGCCGACGCCGACCACCGCGACCGAGCCCGGCGCGAGCAGCCGTTGCACGGACCGCGCCTCGGCGCGCTGCTCGCGGGCGCGCTGCACGGCGAGGGCCCGGTCGGTGGGCTCCAGGTCGAGGTGGAGCCGTACCGAGCCGTCCTCGAAGCTCCGCTTCTGCGTGTAGCCGGCGTCCGTGAAGACCTTGATCATCTTGGTGTTCGCGGGCAGCACCTCCGCGGCGAACCGGCGGATGCCCCGCTCCCGCGCCACCGCCGCGATGTGCTCGAGCAGCGCGGAGGCGACGCCGCGCCCCTGGTGGGCGTCCTGCACGAGGAACGCGACCTCGGCCTCGTCGGCGGGGGCCGCGGCCGGCCGGCCCCGTTCGTCGATGCGGTCGTACCGGACGGTGGCGATGAACTCCCCGCCGACGGTGGCCGCGAGCCCCACCCGGTCCACGTAGTCGTGATGGGTGAAGCGGTGGACGTCCTTGGCGGAGAGACGCGGGTACGGCGCGAAGAAGCGGTAGTACTTCGACTCGTCCGACACCTGCTCGTAGAAGCTGACCAGCCGGTCGGCGTCATCGACGGTGATGGGCCTGATCCGCGCGGTGCCGCCGTCGCGCAGCACGACGTCGGCCTCCCAGTGGTCGGGGTACGCGTGTTCCGACGGCGTCTGCATGGCGTCAGCCTACGGCCGGGGTACGACGCGGGCACCGGTCGCGCACCCGGTCGGCTCCGTGCAAGGTGAGGAGGATCGCCAGAGCCCGGCGACACCGGGACGAGGGTCGGCACGGGCACCGCGCGACCCGTGAGAGACTGGTCTAGACAACTCCTGAGACCCGAAGGACAACACCATGGTCGAGCGCCGCGTCAACGTCGGGTGGGCCGAGGGCCTGCACGCCCGCCCCGCCTCCATCTTCGTCCGTGCCGCCACGGCCTCCGGCGTCCCGGTCACGATCGCCAAGGCGGACGGCAACCCGGTCAACGCCGCCTCCATGCTCGCGGTCCTGGGCCTGGGCGCCCAGGGCGGCGAGGAGATCGTGCTCGCTTCGGAGGACGAGGGCGCCGAGGCCGCCCTGGACCGCCTGGCGAAGCTGGTCGCCGAGGGTCTCGACGAGCTGCCCGAGACCGTCTGACCCACCCTCGGGCCTTCGCGCCCGGCATCGCGAGCCGTCCCGTACCGGAATTCCGGCGAGGCGGCTCGCGCTTTTCCGCGGACTGTGCGGACTACTGCGCTGCACGCCCCATCCGTCCACAACGAATTCACCAGGAGCAATTCCGGACGGCCGCAATTCCGACAGCCGCATTCGGGCAGCCGCATTCAGGCAGCCCAAATACCGGCCCACCCGATGATGCTTCTTTGTATACAGTGCCCCTGTTAATGCGCGGAGCCCGCGGTGTTTACGGCATGTTGCGAAGACCTCACACGGGTCCGCTCCGGATGCCGCAGCCGGTGGAGCGGAAGGGTGCGCTCCGCGTGCAGCGCGGTGAGCGCCCTGGCGCGTTCCGCGTCGCCGCGGGCCACCGCGTCCACGATCGCGCCGTGCTCGGCCCACGTCTCCACCGGCCGGCCGGAGGATTCCACCGCGTACATCCAGGCGATCTTGTGCCGCAGCTGGGTGAGCAGTGCGGCGAGCGCGGGGCTGGCCGAGGCCTGCGCGAGCGTCTCGTGGAACCAGCCGCCGAGCGAGCGCAGGTCCTCGCCCTGGCCCCGCCTGGCCCGCTCCTGGCCCAGCCTGACCAGGCCACGCAGCACTTTGAGGTGCGCGTCGGTGCGGCGCTGGGCGGCGCGCGCGGCGCCCAGCGGTTCCAGGAGCGCGCGGACGTCCAGCAGGTCGGCCGCCTCCTGCTCGGTGGGCTCCGCGACATGCGCGCCGGCGTGCCGCCGGGTCACCACGAAGCCCTCGGACTCCAGGGTGCGCAGCGCCTCGCGGACCGGGACGCGGGAGACCCCGTACCGACGGGCGAGCTGCTCCTCGGTCAGCCGGCTGCCGCGCTCGAAGACCCCGGAGACGATGTCGTCCCGGATCGCCGTGCATACCGAATGCGCGGGAATGCGCATGTGTCCGACCTCCGCCTCGATCCGCGCGAAACCCATCCGACGGGCGTCTGTTCGCCGACTCTTCGGTGACTCTATTGCAGCGGAGCGGTATTTCCGACGGGCCCCCGTGAACCCTGGATATCTTTTGGCCACCAAAAAGCCCCGACTCCGTACGAGCCGGGGCTTTTCTCCGTGACCGGAGAGGAGAGATCTCCTGGGATCAGACGTTCACGCCGCGGGCGCGCAGGTACGCGAGCGGGTTGATGTCGGAGCCGTAGTCGGGGCTGGTGCGGGCCTCGAAGTGCAGGTGCGGTCCGGTCGAGTTACCGGTCGAGCCGGAGATTCCTATCTTCTGGCCGGGCACGACGGACTGGCCGACCGAGACGCCGATCGAGGAGAGGTGGCCGTACTGGGTGTACGTGCCGTCGTTCATCCGGATCACGATGTTGTTGCCGTACGCGCCGCCCCAGCCGGCCTCGACGACGGTGCCGGAGCCGACGGAGACGACGGTGCTGCCGGAGGCGGCGTGGAAGTCGATGCCCGAGTGGCTACCGGAGGACCAGAGCGAGCCGCCGGCCTTGTAGCCCGTGGTGACGTACGAGCCGGCGACGGGCAGCCGGAAGGAGTTCAGGCGCTTGCGCTCGGCCTCGCGGGCGGCGCGCTCCTTCTCCTCGCGGAGCTTCTTGGCGCGGGCCTCGGCCTTGCGCTTCGCCTCGGCCTCGGCCTTCGCCTTGGCGGCGGCCTCGAAGGCCTCCCGCTCCTGGGCGGCGGCCTGGGCGTCGATCCTGTCCGCGAGCGAGTCCACGGCGATGGCCTGCGTCAGGCCGGTGTCCTCGAGCGCGCGGACGTCCGTGTCGGCGGCGAGCGCCGGGGAGGCGAGGGTTCCGATGACGCCGGTGGTGGCGAGGGTCGCGACGCCGGCGATGCCCGCGCTGCGGCGCGCCAGACGGCTCGGACCACGATGCTTCCCGGTGGCACGGGTGAACGCCATGTAGTGGCTGATCCTTTCCTTCCTTCTCGCCTACCGGGTTAGCTGACGGGTTCGGAGCAGGAAGGTCTCCTACGGGCCCCTCCACCCGAAGGCGAAGGCGTCCGATTCACCCCAGGGACTGCGTGGGTCCCCGGCTCCCCAGGCTCGCGCCTTCGGGGACTCGGCGATGACTGTCCGTTGCCGCGGATGCGGCTTGTGCAACGCCGAACAGCCGGATCGACGCTAAGCGGACCATCTTTCAATCACCAAACAGACACGCCCGTTTGTAGCGCATCCCACAGGGCAGATGATTACGTTCCACATCGAACCGGACAAAGGGGAGGACCCCGACGTAACGTGACGTCGGGGTCCTCGCGTGGTCCGCGAACCGGCTCAATCAGCCCGTCACGACGGTGACTTCGCCGATGCCGAGCGCCCGTACCGGCTCCTCGATCTCGGCCGCGTCGCCGACGAGGACGGTCACGAGCCGGTCCACCGGGAAGGCGTTGACGACCGCGGCGGTCGCCTCGACCGTGCCCGTCTCGGCCAGCCGGGCGTACAACTGCGCCTGGAAATCGTCCGGAAGACGCTGCTCGACCTGGTCGGCGAGCGTGCCGGCGACGGACGCCGCGGTCTCGTACTTGAGCGGCGCGACGCCCACCAGGTTCTGCACCGCCACGTCCCGCTCGGCGTCCGTCAGACCCTCGGCCGCGAGGGTGCGCAGCACCTTCCACAGGTCGTCAAGTGCCGGGCCGGTGTTGGGGGTGTCGACGGAACCGCTGATGGCGAGCATCGAGGCGCCGTGCCCCTGGCCGTCGGAGCGGAGCACCTGGCCGAAGGCGCGGACGCCGTAGGTGTAGCCCTTCTCCTCGCGCAGCACGCGGTCGAGCCGGGAGGTGAGGGTGCCGCCGAGGCAGTACGCGCCGAGCACCTGGGCCGGCCACACGCGCTCGTGCCGGTCCGGGCCGATGCGGCCGATCAGCAGCTGGGTCTGCACCGCGCCGGGCCGGTCGACGATGATCACCCGGCCGGTGTCGTCCGCCGTGATCGGCGGCATCGGACGCGCCTCGACCGTGTCGCCGGTCCAGTCGCCCAGGGTGTCGGCCAGGACGGCGTCCAGGTCGACGTCGGTGAGGTCGCCGACGACCACGGCGGTCGCCGTGGCGGGCCGGACGTGCGCCTCGTAGAAGGCGCGCACGGCGGCGGCGTCGATCGCGCCGACGGTCTCCTCGGTGCCCTGGCGCGGACGCGACATGCGCGAACCGGCCGGGAACAGCTCCCTGGAGAGCTGCTTGGCCGCGCGCCGGGCGGGGTTGGCCGTCTCGTGCGGGATCTCGTCGAGCCGGTTCCGCACCAGGCGCTCGATCTCGGTGTCGGCGAACGCGGGCGCGCGCAGCGCCTCGGCGAGCAGTCCGAGCGCCTTGGGCAGCCGGGAGACCGGAACCTCCAGGGAGACCCGCAGGCCCGGGTGGTCGGCGTGCGCGTCGAGCGTGGCGCCGCAGCGCTCCAGCTCGGCGGCGAACTCCTCCGCGGAGTGCTTGTCGGTGCCCTCGGACAGCGCCCGCGCCATGATCGTGGCGACGCCGTCCAGGCCGTCCGGCTCGGCGTCCAGCGGGGCTTCGAGGACGATCTCGACGGCCACCACCTGCTGGCCGGGGCGGTGGCAGCGCAGCACCGTCAGTCCGTTGTCGAGCGCGCCGCGCTCCGGGGCCGGGAAAGCCCACGGGCGGGCGACGCCCGGCTGCGGCTGCGGGTGGAACTCCATGCTGGTCAAAGACGCGGCAGCGTCGCTCACTGGTCGGCTCCCTCTTCCTCGTCGCTGTCGCTCTCTCCGGCCTGGTCGCCCTGGCCCGCGGTGACCGGCTCGTACACGAGCACCGCGCGGTTGTCGGGGCGCAGTCGGGCCTTGGCGACCGCCTGCACCTCCTCGGCGGTGACCTCGAGCACGCGGTGCACGGCGGTCAGCGCGAGCTGCGGGTCCCCGAACAGCACCGCGAACCGGCACAGTTCGTCGGCGCGGCCCGCGACCGTACCGAGCCGGTCCAGCCACTCGCGCTCCAACTGCGCCTGGGCGCGCTCCATCTCCTCGGGCGTCGGGCCCTCGGCGGCGAACCGGGCCAGTTCCTCGTCGACGGCCGCCTCGATCTGCGGCACCTCGACGCCGCCGGACGTCTTCACGTCCAGCCAGCCCAGCGAGGGCGCGCCGGCCAGCCGCAGCAGGCCGAAGCCGGCCGCGACGGCCGTGCGGTCGCGGCGGACCAGCCGGTTGTGCAGCCGGGAGGACTCGCCGCCGCCGAGGACGGTGAGGGCCAGGTCGGCCGCGTCGCACTCGCGGGTGCCGTCGTGCGGGAGCCGGTAGGCGGCCATCAGCGCGCGGGCCGGGACCTCCTCCTCGACGACCTCGCGCAGCTGCTCGCCGATGGTCTCCGGGAGCGTGCCGTCGCGCGGCGGCTGCTTGCCGTCGTGGGACGGGATGGAGCCGAAGTACTTCTCGATCCAGGCGAGGGTCTGCTCCGGGTCGATGTCGCCGACGACCGACAGCACCGCGTTGTTCGGCGCGTAGTAGGTGCGGAAGAAGTTCCGCGCGTCCTCGAGGGTGGCGGCGTCCAGATCGGCCATCGAGCCGATCGGCGTGTGGTGGTACGGGTGGCCCTCGGGGTAGGCGAGCGCGGTGAGCTTCTCGAAGGCGGTGCCGTACGGCACGTTGTCGTAGCGCTGGCGGCGCTCGTTCTTGACGACGTCGCGCTGGTTCTCCATCGACTCGTCGTCCAGGGCCGCGAGCAGCGAGCCCATGCGGTCGGCCTCCAGCCAGAGCGCGAGCTCCAGCTGGTGCGTGGGCATGGTCTCGAAGTAGTTGGTGCGCTCGAAGCTCGTGGTGCCGTTGAGCGAGCCGCCGGCGCCCTGCACCAGCTCGAAGTGTCCGTTGCCCGAGACCTGCTTCGAACCCTGGAACATCAGGTGCTCGAAGAGGTGCGCGAGGCCGGTGCGGCCGGGTACCTCGTGGCGCGAGCCGACGTCGTACCAGAGGCAGACCGCGGCGACCGGGGTCAGGTGGTCCTCGGAGAGCACCACGCGCAGGCCGTTGGCCAGCCGGTGCTCGGTCGCTGTCAGGCCGCCGGAGCCGGCCTGGGCGGTGGCCGTGTGACCCATGGGCATGTACGTCCCTTCGATCGCGTGTGGAAGAGTCCTGCCACTGTATGCAAGCGCACCGGCACCTCGCGAAGTTCCCGGGGCATCGGACTGTCCCTCTTCCGGGTCGCGGTCTGCGTTGTCGGTGCGACGGTCCACAATGGTCCGCGTCAGATCAACCTTGTTGGTGAAGGAGCCGCAGCCGCGATGGCCCGCCGCAGCACGAAGACACCGCCGCCGGACGACGCGTTCGAGGAGAGGATCCTCGACATCGACGTCGTCGACGAGATGCAGGGCTCCTTCCTCGAGTACGCGTACTCGGTGATCTACTCGCGCGCCCTGCCCGACGCACGCGACGGCATGAAGCCGGTGCAGCGCCGCATCGTCTACCAGATGTCCGAGATGGGCCTGCGGCCCGACCGGGGGTACGTGAAGTGCGCCCGCGTCGTCGGCGAGGTCATGGGCAAGCTGCACCCGCACGGTGACGCGTCGATCTACGACGCGCTGGTGCGCATGGCGCAGCCCTTCTCCATGCGCGTCCCGCTGGTCGACGGCCACGGCAACTTCGGCTCCCTCGGCAACGACGACCCGCCGGCCGCCATGCGGTACACCGAGTCGAAGATGGCCGCCGCGGCGCTGCTGATGACGGAGTCGATCGACGAGGACACCGTCGACTTCACCCCGAACTACGACGGCCAGGAGCAGGAGCCCGTCGCCCTGCCGGCGGCGTACCCGAACCTGCTGGTCAACGGCGCCTCCGGGATCGCGGTCGGCATGGCGACGAACATGCCGCCGCACAATCTGGGCGAGGTGATCGCGGCCGCCCGGCACCTCATCCGGTACCCGCACGCGGACCTCGAGGCGCTGATGCGCTTCGTGCCCGGCCCCGACCTGCCGACCGGCGGCCGGATCGTCGGCCTGTCCGGCATCAAGGACGCGTACGAGTCCGGCCGGGGCACCTTCAAGATCCGCGCCACCACGACGATCGAGAACGTGACGGCCCGCCGCAAGGGCATCGTCGTCACGGAACTGCCGTTCACGGTCGGCCCCGAGAAGGTCATCACCAAGATCAAGGACCTGGTCGGCTCGAAGAAGCTCCAGGGCATCGCCGACGTCAAGGACCTCACCGACCGGTCGCACGGCCTGCGGCTGGTCATCGAGGTCAAGAACGGCTTCGTGCCGGAGGCGGTTCTTGAGCAGCTGTACAAGCTGACGCCGATGGAGGAGTCCTTCGGCATCAACAACGTGGCGCTGGTCGACGGCCAGCCGCTGACGCTGGGCCTGAAGGAGCTCCTGGAGGTCTACCTCGACCACCGCTTCGACGTGGTCCGGCGGCGCTCCGAGTTCCGCCGCGGCAAGAAGCGGGACCGGCTGCACCTGGTCGAGGGCCTGCTGGTGGCCCTGCTGGACATCGACGAGGTCATCCGGCTGATCCGGGAGAGCGAGAACTCCGCACAGGCGAAGGAGCGCCTGATGGAGCGCTTCTCGCTGAGCGAGATCCAGACGCAGTACATCCTGGACACCCCGCTGCGCCGGCTCACCAAGTTCGACCGCCTGGAGCTGGAGACCGAGCGGGACCGGCTCACCGGCGAGATCGACGAGCTGACCGGGATCCTGGAGTCCGACTCCGAGCTGCGCAAGCTGGTCTCGGCGGAACTGGCCGCGGTGGCGAAGAAGTTCGGCACCGACCGGCGCACGGTCCTGCTGGAGTCGGCGGGCGCGCCGGTCGCGGCGGTGGCCCTGGAGGTCGCGGACGACCCCTGCCGCGTGCTGCTGTCCTCCACCGGGCTGCTCGCCCGCACGGCGACGGCGGAGCTGTCCGCGCCGGAGGACGCCAAGCGGGCCAAGCACGACGTGATCGTCTCGGCGGTGCCGGCCACGCAGCGCGGCGACGTCGGCGCGGTGACCTCGGCCGGGCGGCTGCTGCGGCTGGCGGTGATCGATCTGCCACAGCTCCCGGACACCGCGGCGGCGCCGAACCTCGCGGGCGGCGCGCCGCTGGCGGAGTTCCTGTCCCTGGAGGCGGACGAGACGGTCGTCTGCCTGACCACGCTCGACGAGTCCTCGCCGGGCCTGGCGCTCGGCACGGCACAGGGCGTGGTGAAGCGCGTGGTGCCGGACTATCCGGCGAACAAGGACGAGCTGGAGGTCATCACCCTCAAGGACGGGGACCGCATCGTCGGCGCGACCGAACTGCGCACCGGCGAGGAGGACCTCGTCTTCATCACCTCCGACGCGCAGCTGCTGCGCTTCCAGGCCTCCCAGGTCCGGCCGCAGGGCCGCCCGGCGGGCGGCATGGCGGGCATCAAGCTCGCGGAGGGCGCGGAGGTGCTCTCGTTCACCGCGGTGGACCCGGCGGCGGACGCGGTGGTGTTCACGGTCGCCGGCGCGACGGGGACGCTGGACGCCTCGGCCGGCACGTCGGCGAAGCTGACGCCGTTCGACCAGTACCCGCGCAAGGGCCGCGCGACCGGCGGCGTCCGCTGCCAGCGCTTCCTGAAGGGCGAGGACGTCCTGGTCCTGGCCTGGGCGGGCGCGGCCCCGGCCCGAGCCGCCCAGCAGAACGGCACCCCGGCGGAGCTCCCCGAGCCCGACCCGCGCCGGGACGGCTCGGGCACCCCCCTGGCCGGCTCGGTCGCGGTCCTGGCGGGGCCGGCGAGCTAGTCCGGCAGAACCTCGGAGGGTTCCTCCTCCGAGCGAGGCACATACCGCAGGACGCCCCACATGCTCTGCTCGTCGGGGGCGTCCTGCGGGCCGTTCTGCGCGCAGGACGCCAGCTCCTTGCGCAGGGCGGCGGCGTCGACGGCGGAGCCGATGAGGACGAGCTGGGTGAGGCGGTCCTCGCCGGCCGGCCAGGGCTCGGGGTAGAAGCGCAGGAACCGGCCGACGGCGTGCACGACGTACCGGTTCGCCGGGTCGGCGGCGCCGAAGTCGACAAAGCCCTTGATCCGGTAGAGGCCCTCGGGGCGGGAGTCCAGGAAGGCCATCAGGCGGCGGGGGTGCAGCGGGACGGCGGAGGCGTGCGAGAGCGTCTCGTAGGCCGCGTGGGGGTGGGCGTGCGCGTCCTCGTCCGCGTACAGGATGTCCTCGATGGACATCTGGCCCTCGATCTCGCCCTCGGGCACGACCCGGTCGAAGAGCAGCTCCGGATCGACGCGTCCGTACGCGGCGCTGATCACCGCGGCGCGCCCGGCGAGGCCGCCGACGGTGTCCCGTACGACCGCGAGCGCCTCCTCGCCGACCCGGTCGGCCTTGTTGATCACGACGAGGTCGGCGATGCCGAGGTGGCGGTCGGTCTCCGGGTGCCGCTCGCGGGTGGCGCCGAACTCCGCCGCGTCCACGACCTGGACCAGCCCGCCGTACACGATCCGCTCGTTCTCGCTGGCCAGGACCATCCGGACGAGCTCCTGCGGCTCGGCGAGCCCGCTCGCCTCGATCACGATCACGTCGAGGCCGACCTCGGGGCGGGTGAGCACCTCCAGGTACGTGTCGAGCTCGCTCGCGTCGACGGCGCAGCACAGGCACCCGTTGCCGAGCGACACCGTGGAGCCGACCTGACCGGCGACGGTCATCGCGTCGATCCCGATGTCGCCGAAGTCGTTGACCATGACGCCGATGCGTGTTCCGCGGGCGCTGCGCAGCAGATGGTTGAGCAGGGTGGTCTTGCCGGAGCCGAGGAATCCCGCGAGGACGACGACGGGAATCTGCTGCGTGCTCAAAGGGGTGCCTCTCACTCTCCGCCACGGATCCGTCCGACCCCGCGGCCGGACGCTCCAGGATAGGTCGGCGGGGCGCCGGGGCCGGGAAGGCTCCGGGGCGAGGCGACGGCGTGGGCGGGGGCGGCTGGACCGAGAGGCGCCCGGGCCTCGGGCCTCGGGCCTCGGGCCTCGGGCCTCGGGCCTCGGCGGGAGATTTCCGGTCGTCGTCTGCGGCCCTTTACCGTTCCTCCCATGACCTCATCCGCCTCCGCCGCCGCGGCCACCGGTGCGCGGCGCCGTCGGCTGGGCTGGCCGCGGCGGATGTTCGCGCAGGTCCTGCTCATGCAGCTGGCCATCGCGACCGGCGTGACCGTGCTGGCCACCGGGCTGTTCCTGGCCCCGCTCAGCGCCCAGCTGGACGACCAGGCGATGCGCCGCGCGCTCGCCATCGCCGAGACCACCGCGTCCCCGCGCACCGCCGCCGAGCTGGTCGGGACGCCGCCCCGCGCGGACGGGCCGGTGCAGGCGGAGGCCGAGCGGATCCGGCGGACGACCGGCGCCGAGTACGTCGTCGTGATGGACACCCGAGGCGTGCGGTGGTCGCACACCGACCCCGCGCAGATCGGCAAGGTCGTCTCCACGGACCCGAGCGCCGCGCTGGCGGGCCACGAGGTCATGGAGATCGACAGCGGCACCCTGGGCCGCTCCGCACGCGGCAAGGCCCCGTTGCGCGACGCCGGCGGGGACATCGTGGGCGCCGTCTCCGTTGGCATCGAGTACGACAGCGTGCGGGACCGTCTGCTGGCCGCGATCCCCGGGCTGCTCGCGTACGCGGGCGGCGCGCTGGCCGTGGGCGCGCTCGCCGCCTACCTGATCTCCCGCCGCCTCCAGCGGCAGACCCGTGACCTGGCGTTCTCCGACATCGCCGCGCTGCTCGCCGAGCGCGAGGCGATGCTGCACGGCATCCGCGAGGGCGTCGTCGCGCTCGACAGGGCGGGCCGGATCCGGCTGGTCAACGACGAGGCACAGCGGCTGCTCGGCGTCGGCCCGGAGGCGGCCGGGCGGCCGCTGGAGGAGGTGCTCGGCGCCGGCCGGACCGCCGAGGTGCTGGCCGGCCGGGTCACCGGCCGGGACCTGGTGACCGTGCGCGGCCACCGCGTGCTCGTGGCCAACCGGATGCCCACGGACGACGGCGGCGCCGTCGCCACCCTGCGCGACCGCACCGAGCTGGAGCGGCTCGGCCGCGAGCTGGACTCCACCCGGGGCCTGATCGACGCCCTGCGCGCCCAGGACCACGAGCACGCCAACCGGATGCACACCCTGCTCGGGCTGCTGGAGCTGGAGATGCACGACGAGGCGGTCGAGTTCGTCACGGAGGTGGTCGGCGTCCACCGGGCCACCGCCGAGCAGGTGACGGAGCGGGTCCACGATCCGCTGGTCGCCGCGCTCCTGGTCGGCAAGGCCACCGTGGCCGCCGAGCGGGGCGTCTCGCTCCGGATCGCGGCCGACAGTCTGCTGCCGGACCGCGTGGTCGACCCGCGCGAGCTCGTCACCGTCGTCGGCAACCTCGTCGACAACGCCCTGGACGCGGCCGCCGGTACCGCAGACGCCCGGATCGAGGTCGCGCTTCACGCGGAGGGCCGTGCGGCGGTGCTGCGGGTCACGGACAGCGGCCCGGGTGTCCCGGACGCGCACCGCGAGCTGATCTTCACCGAGGGCTGGACGACCAAGGAACCCCCGTCGCACGGCAAGCGCGGCCTGGGGCTGCCGCTGGTGCGCCGGCTGGCCGAGCGGCGGGGCGGCAGCGCCCGCGTGGGCGCGGCGGCCGACGGCGGCGCCGAGTTCACCGTCGTCCTGCCGGAGGCCCTCACGGACGCGCCCGAGGCGCCGGGCGAGGACCCTGCGGCTCCCGGCGTGGTGACCGCGGTCGTCACGCAGGCCGGCACCGTGGTCGGCACGGCGGAGGAGGCCCGGTGATCGAGGTCCTGGTCGTCGACGACGACGTGCGCGTCGCGCGGATCAACGCCGCGTACGTGGAGAAGGTTCCCGGTTTCCACGTCGCCGGGAGCGCCCACTCGGCCGCCGAGGCGCTCGCCCGTCTCGACGACACTCCGGTGGACCTGATCCTCCTCGACCACTACCTGCCGGACGGGAACGGCCTGGACGTGGTCCGTGAACTGCGCGGTCACGGCCGCCACACCGACGTGATCATGGTGACGGCCGCCCGTGACGTGGCCACCGTCCAGGCGGCGATGCGCCACGGCGCGCTGCAGTACATGGTCAAGCCGTTCACCTTCGCGGGGCTGCGCGCCCGGCTGGAGGCGTACGCGGGGCTGCGCCGCACCCTGGACGGCGGCGGCGAGGCGGAACAGGCCGAGGTGGACCGGATCTTCGGGGCCCTGTCGGCCGGGTCGACCGCCCCCGAGCTGCCCAAGGGGCACTCGCCGACGACCGCCGAACTGGTCCGTCAGGTACTGCTGTCCGCCGACGGGGCGCTGTCCACGCAGGACATCGCCGAGCGGGCGGGGGTGAGCCGGCAGACCGCGCAGCGCTACCTCAAGCTCCTGGAGCGCTCGGGCCGCGTACGGCTGTCGCTCAGGTACGGGGAGACGGGCCGGCCCGAGCACCGGTACGTCTGGGTCGCGTCCGCCTGAGCCACGTCCGAGGTGCGTGCCCCCGAGGCCGTGCGCGGTCCGCTGCCGTCAGACCGCGCCCGCCCCGGTGAGCGCCCGGACCTCGGTCTCCGCGTGCTTGGCCGCGTCCGGGGCCTCGGGCGAGGTGGCCGTACCGATCCAGCCGGCCAGGAAGCCCAGCGGGATCGAGACCAGCCCGGGGTTCTGCAGCGGGAAGACATGGAAGTCCACGCCGGGGAACAGTGCTTCGGGGCTGCCGGAGACGACCGGCGAGAGCACCACGAGCAGCACGGCCGGGACCAGCCCTCCGTACACGGACCAGACCGCGCCGCGCGTGGTGAAGTTCCGCCAGAACAGCGAGTACAGCAGCACCGGCAGGTTCGCGGAGGCGGCCACCGCGAAGGCGAGGCCGACCAGGAACGCCACATTGAGGTCGCGGGCGAGCAGCCCCAGGCCGATCGCGGCCACGCCGATCCCGGCCGCCGCGGCCCGCGCGACCGCGACCTCGCTGTACGGCTTCTTCCCGGCGTGGTTGCCCCGGCGGCGGCGCAGCGTCGCGTACAGGTCGTGGGCGACGGAGGCGGACGAGGCCAGGGTGATGCCCGCGACGACGGCGAGGATCGTCGCGAAGGCGACCGCGGCGACGATCGCGAAGAGTACGGTGCCGCCGGTGGAGCCCGCGCCGCCGCCGAGATCGAGCGCGAGCAGCGGCACGGCGGTGTTGCCCGCGGCGTTCGACGCGCGGACGGCGTCGGGGCCGATGATCGCGGCGGCGCCGAAGCCGAGGACGATCGTCATCAGGTAGAAGCTGCCGATCAGGCCGATCGACCAGACGACCGAGCGGCGGGCCGCGGCAGCGGTCGGCACGGTGTAGAAGCGGGACAGGATGTGCGGCAGGCCGGCGGTGCCGAGCACGAGGGCCAGCCCGAGGCTGATGAAGTCGAGCTTCGCCGTCCAGTCGCCTCCGTAGCGCAGGCCCGGTCCGAGGAAGTCCCTTCCGTGGCCGCTGCGTTCGGCGGCGGTGAGGAGCAGCTGCCCGAAGTCGCCGTGGAAGCGGACCAGGACGAGCACGGTCAGCGCGACCGAGCCCGCCATGAGGAGAACGGCCTTGACGATCTGGATCCAGGTGGTGGCGCGCATCCCACCGAGGGACACGTAGATCACCATGAGCGCGCCGACGCCGATCACGGTCCAGGAGCGGGCGGCGCCGCTGGTGCCACCTAGCAGCAGGGCGACCAGGCTGCCCGCGCCGACCATCTGCGCCACCAGGTAGAGCACCGACACGGTGACGGAGGACGTGCCGGCGGCGATGCGTACGGGCCGCTCGGCCATGCGGGCGGCGACGACGTCGGCGAGGGTGAACCGGCCGCAGTTGCGGACGAGTTCGGCGACCAGCAGCAGTACGACCAGCCAGGCGACCAGGAAGCCGACGGAGTAGAGCATGCCGTCGTAGCCGAAGAGGGCGATCAGGCCGGAGATGCCGAGGAAGGACGCCGCGGACATGTAGTCGCCGGCGATGGCGAATCCGTTCTCCATGGGCGAGAACAGCCGTCCGCCCGCGTAGAACTCCTCCGCCGAGCCGCGCCGGTTCCGGCTCACCCAGGTGGTGATGGCCAGGGTGACCGCGATGAAAGCGCTGAACAGCACCAGCGCCAGGGTCTGATGGGAACCGCTCACGACGCCGTCCCCCGTACCGTCCCCTGCGTCGTGCCGGGCTGCGTGCCCGGCGTCGCCCCGTGCGCCATCCCTCGTGTCATCTCTTGGGTGTCCCAGCGCAGTTCGAGCGCCGCCGGGTCCCGGCGCAGCCGGGCGTGCCGGGCGTACGCCCAGGTCAGCAGGAAGGTGCTGAGGAACTGGCCGAGTCCGGCGACCATCGCCACGTTCACCGCGCCGACGACGGGCCGGGCCATCAGGTCCGGGGCCACGGTGGCCGCGACGACGTAGGCGAAGTACCAGACCAGGAAGGCGACGGCGGCCGGGAAGACGAACCGCCGGTAGCGGCCGCGCACTTCCTGGAAGGCGGCGCTGCGCTGCACTTCCAGGTAGATGTCGGCGGCGGTGCGGACGTGCTGCCGCGGCACTCGCCCGGGCGGCCCGGCGGCCTCGTCCGGAGCGGCCGTGGCGGCCGGCTCTCCCCATCCGGACGCGAGCGCGTCGTACCAGGGATCGTCGATCCGCCCCTCCGGGACGCTCGGCCCTTCCTGCTTCTCCACCGGTGAACTCTCCTTGTCAGCGAACCGTTTCGGCCGCGTGCCCAAGGATGGACAGAGCGGGAAGATCTCGGACTCTTCTCCCCTCTCACTTCACCCCATCAGGTGACGGAATCCCGGGGTCACCTGACAATCCCGCGCTGATGCGCATATCGGACCGCCTGGGCGCGATCGCGCACCCCGGTCTTGGCGAAGAGGTTGTTGATGTGGGTCTTCACGGTCGCCGTGGAGATGCGCAGCCGCCCGGCGATCTCCTGGTTGGAAAGTCCGCCGGAGGTCCCCGACTGGGTCATGAGCTGTTCCAGCAGGCGGCGCTGCCGCAGAGCGGGAAAGAGCGACTCGTCGTCGGCGTACGTGGTGAGCACGACGACCTCGGTGCCGGGGTGCTCGGCGCGGATACGCCGGATGGCCTCCACGCCGTCCCGTCCACCTGGGGATGGACCTTGCGGCTCCACCCCCAGGTGGACGGGGTCGACGGAGGACGGACGCGGGCGTCGACGACCCGGGCGTCGACGACTCAGGCGTCGATGCGCGAACGGTCGAGGGTCGCCGCGGAGCTGGTGATGAACTCCTTGCGGGGTGCCACGTCGTTGCCCATGAGCAGGTCGAAGATCTGCTCGGCCGAGTCCAGATCGCCGATGTTGATCCGGCGCAGGGTGCGGTGCCGGGGGTCCATCGTGGTCTCCGCCAGCTGGTCCGCGTCCATCTCGCCGAGACCCTTGTAGCGCTGGATGGCGTCCTTGTAGCGGACGTTCTTGCGCTGGAACTCGAGCAGGGTCTGCCGCAGCTCGTTGTCCGAGTACGTGTACACGTACTTGTCCTGGCCCTTCTTGGGCTGGACCAGCTCGATGCGGTGCAGCGGCGGGACGGCCGCGAAGACGCGCCCGGCCTCCACCATGGGCCGCATGTAGCGCTGGAACAGGGTCAGCAGCAGGCAGCGGATGTGCGCACCGTCGACATCGGCGTCGACGAGGAGCACGATCTTGCCGTAGCGGGCGGCGTCGATGTCGAAGGTGCGGCCGGAACCCGCTCCTATGACCTGGATGATCGCGCCGCACTCGGCGTTCTTCAGCATGTCCGAGACGGACGACTTCTGAACGTTGAGGATCTTGCCGCGGATCGGCAGCAGGGCCTGGAACTCGCTGTTCCGGGCGAGCTTGGCGGTGCCGAGCGCGGAGTCTCCCTCGACGATGAAGAGCTCACTGCGCTCCACGTCGTCGCTGCGGCAGTCCGCGAGCTTGGCGGGCAGCGAGGAGGACTCCAGCGCGGTCTTCCGGCGCTGGGCGTCCTTGTGCTGGCGCGCCGCGATCCGCGTGCGAGCGGCCGCCACGGCCTTCTCCAGGACGGCCCGGGCCTGCGCCTTGGCGTCGCGCTTGGTGGACGTCAGGAAGGCCTTCAGCTCCTTGGCGACCACGTTGGCGACGATCCGCCGGGCGGCCGAGGTGCCGAGCACCTCCTTGGTCTGGCCCTCGAACTGCGGCTCGGCGAGCCGTACGGTCACGACGGCGGTGAGGCCCTCCAGGGCGTCGTCCTTGACGATGTCGTCCTCGGCGACGCGCAGCATCTTGGCCGAGCGCAGCACCTCGTTGACCGTCTTGGTGATCGCCTGCTCGAAGCCGGAGACGTGCGTGCCGCCCTTGGGCGTCGCGATGATGTTCACGAACGACCGCACCGTGGTGTCGTACCCGGTGCCCCAGCGCAGCGCGACGTCCACGCCGAGTTCACGGGTGACCTCGGTGGGCGTCATGTGCCCCCGGTCGTCGAGGACCGGAACGGTCTCCTTGAAGGTGCCCTGGCCGCTCAGCCGCAGCACGTCGCAGACGGCCTTGTCCTGGGCGAGGTACTCGCAGAACTCGCTGATGCCGCCGTCGAAGCGGAACGTCTCCTCGCTCTTGCCCACGCCGTCCAGGTCGCGCTCGTCGCGGACCACGATGGTCAGGCCGGGCACCAGGAAGGCGGTCTGGCGGGCGCGCTGGTGCAGCGTCTCCAGGTTGAGCTTGGCTTCCTTGAGGAAGATCTGCCGGTCCGCCCAGTAGCGCGTCCGGGTACCGGTGCGGGTCTTGGGGATGCGCTTGCCCTTCAGCAGCCCGTTCGCCGGGTCGAAGGGGCTGTCGGGGCCCTGCTCGGTGAAGATGCCCGGGACGCCGCGGCGGAAACTGATCGAGTGCGTGGCGCCGTTGCGGTCCACCTCGATGTCGCACCGGGCCGAGAGGGCGTTCACGACGGAGGCACCCACGCCGTGCAGACCTCCGGAGGCCGCGTACGAGCCGCCGCCGAACTTTCCGCCGGCGTGCAGCTTGGTCATGACGACCTCGACGCCGGAGAGCCCGGTCTTGGGCTCGACGTCGACGGGGATGCCACGGCCGTTGTCCCGGACCTCGACGGACCCGTCGTCGTGCAGCACGACGTCGATGTGGTCGCAGTAGCCGCCGAGCGCCTCGTCGACGGAGTTGTCGATGATCTCCCAGAGGCAGTGCATCAGACCGCGACTGTCGGTGGACCCGATGTACATACCGGGGCGCTTGCGGACCGCTTCGAGCCCTTCGAGTACGAGCAGGTGCCGCGCGGTGTAGTTGGAACCGTCACGGTCTGCGGTCAGCAGCGCACTGGACGGCACGGACGTCTCGGCGGTCACGCGGTTCGCTCCTCGCTGAATTTGAATCTGGCCCTGTGGGGGTAAAGGCCCCGGCGTCGGTCGCCGGTCAGAGGGTACCGAGGCCTGGTAGAGCCGTTGTCACGCCACCCTCGTGATTTCCCATGCTAGTCCAGAGTCGTATGCGTGTTCGATCCCTCGAAGGGGTGACGTGAACATCACGTTCCCTTCCAGGCATGAACCATTTAGGCTCCGGGCACGTCCTCATGAACAACCGGCAACCCCGCCGGGAGGACCGATCGACACACAGCAATGCGAAACCCGTAGAGCGACGCAATACGGCTCATTCGCCGCCAACCGGCAGCAGACAGCCACCTTGACCAAGAAATTTCGAGGAAAAGCCACGAGCGGGAACGTTTTCGGCCTGGTTGGATGTTGACCCTGGTACGACAGCTCGTCGAGCTAGAGAAGAGGCGACGTGACTACTGTTCTGACCCCCGCGAGCCCGCTGACGGCCGCTGACCGCTGCGACCGCTGCGGCGCCCAGGCATACCTGCGCGTCGTCCTGACCAGCGGCGGTGACTTGCTCTTCTGTGCCCACCACGGGCGCAAGTTCGAGCCGGAACTCAAGAAGATCGCCGCAGAGATACAGGACGAGACGGACCGGCTCACCGATGTGCCGGCCCACACGGTCGACGAGGACCGCTGACGCCTCGCGTCCACGACGAGCAGAGCCGGTCGTGACCGGACGACGGGCGGCTGCCCCCGCATTCCAGGGGGCGGCCGCCCGTACTCGTGCCCGCGTCGTCATCGCGCGGCGGGCTTCCCGGCAGGGCGGGACGCCGGCTCCTTCGCCGGGCCGGGCGCGGGCTCCTTCGTCAGATCGGGCACCGGCTCCTTCGTGAGGTCGGGCGGCAGCACCGCGGAGATCCGGGTGTAGACCCCGGGGTTCGCCGCCTCCCCGCACCCGCTCCCCCACGACACCAGGCCGATCAGTCGGCCCATCGCCACCAGCGGCCCGCCACTGTCCCCCTGGCAGGCGTCCTTGCCGCCCAGCGGATCGCCCGCGCACAGCATGACCGCGGCCAGGTACTCGCCGTTCGCGTTGCCCGGGTAGGCCCGCTCGCAGGCCGCGTCCTCCAGCACCTGGACCCGCGCCGCGCGCAGTGACGAGGCGTACGTGCCGTTCCCCGTCGTGTCACCCCAGCCGTACACCGACGCGCCCGTGCCGGGCTTGTAGGCGGCGTCCCCCGCGCCGGCCGTGCCGATCACGTACGAGCTCGGCAGCGCGCTCCGCAGGGTCAGCACGGCCAGGTCGCCCGCGTTCGTCGCCGGGTCGTACTCCGGGTTGACCCAGGTGCCGGAGATCCCGATCTCCTGACCGCCCTGGTCCGTCAGCTCCGTGCGCCCCGCGATCACCTTGAAGTCCGGCACGTCCTCCGGCGCCCCGCCCAGCACCTCACGGCCCAGGCAATGCGCCGCGGTGAGCACCCGCGTCGGCGCGACGACCACGCCTCCGCAGAACTGCCCGGCCCGCGTACCTCCGAACCGGTCACGACTGGAGAGCGCCACGACCCACGGCGTGTCGGCGACCTCCACAGGCTCGCCCCCGACGATCACGCTGTCGGCGGCCACGGGCGCCGGGGCGGCCAGCACTCCGGCCGCCGCCGAGACAAGGCCGAGCACGCCGGTCATGGCACGAGCGATGGGACGACGCATGAAGGCTCCTGACTCTCCGGTGTTCTCGGTTCACCCAGAGTCGTGCAGCTACCCAGTCCACGCACCCCCGCACAACCGAAGGGCCCGGTTCCCCCTTTCCGGGGAACCGGGCCCTGAAGCGTGGCGCGTCGCGGCGCGCGGTGCTCCTAGTCGAGGTAGTCGCGCAGCACCTGCGAGCGCGACGGGTGACGCAGCTTCGACATCGTCTTCGACTCGATCTGACGGATGCGCTCACGCGTCACGCCGTAGACCTTGCCGATCTCGTCCAGCGTCTTCGGCTGACCGTCGGTGAGACCGAAGCGCATGGAGACCACGCCGGCCTCGCGCTCGGAGAGGGTGTCGAGCACCGAGTGCAGCTGCTCCTGGAGGAGCGTGAAGCTCACCGCGTCGGCCGGGACGACCGCCTCGGAGTCCTCGATCAGGTCGCCGAACTCGCTGTCGCCGTCCTCGCCCAGCGGGGTGTGCAGCGAGATCGGCTCGCGGCCGTACTTCTGGACCTCGATGACCTTCTCCGGGGTCATGTCGAGTTCCTTGGCCAGCTCCTCCGGGGTGGGCTCGCGGCCCAGGTCCTGGAGCATCTGGCGCTGGACGCGCGCGAGCTTGTTGATGACCTCGACCATGTGCACCGGGATACGGATGGTTCGGGCCTGGTCGGCCATGGCGCGGGTGATCGCCTGACGGATCCACCAGGTGGCGTACGTGGAGAACTTGTAGCCCTTGGTGTAGTCGAACTTCTCGACGGCGCGGATCAGACCCAGGTTGCCCTCCTGGATCAGGTCCAGGAAGAGCATGCCGCGGCCGGTGTAGCGCTTGGCCAGCGAGACCACCAGTCGGAGGTTGGCCTCCAGCAGGTGGTTCTTGGCGCGGCGGCCGTCCTCGGCGATGATCTCCAGCTCGCGCTTGAGCTTCGGCGCCAGCTTGTCGGAGTTCGCCAGCTTGTCCTCGGCGAACAGACCGGCCTCGATGCGCTTGGCGAGCTCGACCTCCTGCTCGGCGTTGAGCAGCGGGACCTTGCCGATCTGCTTGAGGTAGTCCTTGACCGGGTCGGCGGTGGCTCCGGCGACGGCGACCTGCTGGGCGGGCGCGTCGTCCTCGTCCTCGTCGGACAGGACGAAGCCCTTGCTCTCGCCCTCGGTCTCTTCCTCTTCGCCCTTGCCGGGCGCGACGTCCTCGAGCAGCTCCTCGCCCTCGACGATCTCGTCGGCGTCCTTCTTGGAGGCGGTCTTCTTCGCCGTGGTCTTCTTGGCGGTGGCCTTCTTCGCCACCGTCTTCTTGGCCACGGTCTTCTTGGCGGCCGCCTTCTTGGCCGGGGCTCCGGCCTCGTCGGCGGGGTCCGCGCTCTCGGCCGCCGACGGCGCCGTGGCGGCCGCGACGGTCCTGGTCACGGTCGTCTTGGCGGTGACGGTCTTGGTGGCGGTGCGCTTGGCCGGGCTCTTCGCTGCGACGCTCTTGCGGGCGCGCTTCGGCGACTCCGCTGCACTGACCATCAGCGTCACACCCTCTTCCTCGAGGATCTGGTTGAGGCTGCGCAGAACATTCTTCCACTGGGTTGGCGGAATCTGGTCAGCCTCGAAGGCCCGACGCACGTCATCGCCGGCGATCTGCCCATCAGCCTTTCCCCGCTCGATGAGCGCCATCACAGACTCGGACTCGGCGATCTCCGGCGGGAGCGTACGGGATGTGCTGGCCGACACGAACAACCTCTCGGAACGATGGAAAACGGCTTCCGGCCCCGCCCATGATCGGGCCGGAGCCGACGACCGACGGCTGGGGATGTGCCGACGGCGCGGGCTGGACCGGGGAACTGCACAGCGCCTCAGGGGGCTGCTGTATTCCTTCCTCGGCTGTCACCTCTTAAGTCATCGCACTGCCTCGAAGAGCGTTACGCCCAATCCGCGTGGCCCGAGTCACACCCCAAATGCGACGAAACGGCCAGAACGGGTGTTCGTCCACACGATCGCGCCGCCGGAGCCCGTGGCCGCTCGCCACGGGCGCCCTCGCGGCCCCCGGATCAGTGCTCGCGCGGGGCGGGTACGACGCCTCCCGGCTCCGGGTGGACCGTGAGCAGCTGCCGCATGGCCGCCTCGGCCCCTTGGGCGTCGCCGGCGGCGAGGCAGTCGACGATCCGGGCGTGGTGCGTGAGGCAGGACTCCCCGGGACGCTCACAGCCGGTCGCGGGCGCGCCGGAGACCTGCAGGGCGGCCCCGACGATGCCGGAGAGGTGCTCCAGCATGCGGTTGCCGGCGAGCTGGACGAGGAGGGAGTGGAACTCGGCGTCGGCGCGGGAGAACGTGAGGCCGTCTCCCTGGGCGAAGGCGTGGCCCATGATCTCGACCATGTCGGAGAGGCGCTGCTGGATGTCCTCGCGGCCGTGGCCGGCGGCCAGCCGGGCGGCCAGGGGTTCGATGGTCCACCGGAGCTCGTTGAGCTCGCGGCGCTGATCGTCGCGCTGCGGGCCGAAGGCGCGCCACTCGATGATGTCCGGGTCCAGCAAGTTCCAGTCGCTGACAGGGCGGACGCGGGTGCCGACGTTGGGCCGGGCGCTGACCAGACCCTTGGCCTCGAGCACCCGCAGCGACTCACGGACGACGGTGCGCGAGACCTCGAAGCGCTGCCCGATCTCCTCGGGGACGAGCGGCCGGTCGGCACCCAGGTCCCCGGAGACGATCATCTGGCCGAGCTGCTGGACGAGTTGGCCGTGCAGTCCGCGGCCGCGGCTACCGGCGGTCCGGCGGCCCACCCGGCCCAACTCGGTCTCCGCCCCCTCCCACGAGGGCGGTCCGACACGGTCGGCGCCGGGCGCCTCCACATAGGGGTAGCGGTCGAGATCGCCCGAGGAGGCCAGGCCGGAGTCGGCGGGGCGGGCGGCGGTCATCATGGTGTGCGCAAGGGTACTCACGCATCCTTTGTCGGCGAGGCTCCGGTGACCCTTGAGGTCTTTGGTGAAAAGCACACGAAAGGGTGATCGGCACCTCCTGCACAATTGACGCTTAATCGGTGCGAATCAGGCATTTTCAAGGGAGTTGCGTCAGAAGATCGTCAGAAGTGGAGTCGATCATTCCAGACATGATCACCAACGTGCCCTGCGGCGAAGGCCGGTGAGCAGATACGCGCAGAGCAGGGTGGTCAACGACAGCACCAGCGCCACTCCGACGGGCTGCCCGACCACCTGAAACACGCTGTCCAGCCAGCGGTCGCCGGCGGACGGCCACCGCATCGGCATCAGTTCACGCAGTCGCGCCGGAAGCCCCGCGACCGAGCGGCCCGAGGCGACCGTGGCACGCAGGGCCGGCACGACGGCGACCGGCACCGCGAGCACCGCGGCCACGCCGGCCGCCGTGGCCCGGAAGACCCCCGCGCCCAGCAGTCCGGCCCAGGCGCAGCCGACTGCGAGTCCGATCCAACTCGCGCACAGCGACGGCCAGTTGTCGGGTACGGGGATCAAGTCGCCGCCGTAGAGGAGATGCAGGACCTCGATGTCGGCCACGACGGCCAGCACCGCGAGCAGCACCGCGACCGCGCCGGTGACCGTGAGCTTGGCGATCAGCAGCCCGAGGCGGCGCGGGACGACGCCACGGCCCGAGGTGAGGGCGGGGTGGCGGTACTCGTCGCCGAAGGAGAGCGCCCCGAGGAGTCCGGCGCCGATCGCGGCGGGCGGCAGCGGGGAGAGCTCGGGCCAGCCGGCCACGACGACCGGGAGCGGCGTCCGACCGCCGCGCGCGAGCACGACCGCGACGACGACGGAGAAGATCAGGGTCGCCGCCGCGACCATGCCGGTGGAGGGCACACCGAGGAGCCGGCGGATCTCGTACCGGAAGGGGCGTCGAGGAGCCCGGGCGGGGCGGCGCTCGATGGCGGGACCATGGGGCGGGTCCGGGGCCGCGGCCGGTTCGTCCTCCGCGGCGGAGGCGGAGTCGGACGCGGGGGACTCGGCGATGGCCGCTGACGGGACTCCGGTGTCGCCGACCTCGTCCGCCAGCCGGTGGACGAGGACGCCGTGCCGGAACGCCGTGTCGCCGATCGCGGCGCAGTCGCTGCCGTAGACGGAAAGCCGGTTGCCGCCCTCGGCGACCACTTCCACGGAACGGCGGTCGGCCCGGGCCTCCTGCGTGAGGGCGGCGGCGAGGCGAGCGGCGTGCGGGGTCCGGACGGCGACGCGCGGCCGGAGCCGGGTGCGACCGAACTCGGTCGCACCCTGGTCGGCGACGAGACGGCCGGCGTCGAGCGTGACGACCCGGTCGGCGTTGCGGACGGCCTCCTTGGGGTCGTCGGTGGTGAACAGCACCGTCCCGCCGTCGGCCGCGTGGGCGTGCACGAGTTCGTACAGCCAGCCGTTCTCCCGGACGGAGAGACCGGCGCCCGGCTGGTCGAGGAGCAGGGTGTGCGGGTCACCCAACAGGGCACAGGCCAGGCCGAGTCGGCGGTCCATCCCGAGCGGGAGGGTGCCGAGACGCAGGTCGTGGACGCCGGTGAGGCCGACCGCTTCGAGCATCTCGTCGGCCCGGGAGGCGCGGACGCCGACGGCGGCGCAGAGCATCCGCAGCTGCCCGCGCACGGTGCGGGAGGGGTGACCGGGCACGTCGCCGAGCAGGACGCCGACCTCGAGCCCCGGGTGGGCGACCCGGTGCAGCGGCCGGCCACGGAAGTAGGTGACACCCCGGCCCGGCTCGAGTCCGAGCATCAGCCGCAGTGCGGTGGTCTTGCCCGCTCCGGCAGCCCCGAGCAACGCGGTGACCTGGCCGGGAAGGGCCTCGAAGCTGAGGTCGCGCACGGCGGGAGGGCGGGTGCGGCGGGGGGTGCTGGTGAGTCCGATGGCCTGGAGCATCGCTTCTCTCGCGGTAGGTGAGACCGCTGCGCGGCAGGACGGCTACCGCAGCAAGATAACGCGACATTTCAGACTTTTGGTGCAGGGTTGGGGCGTGCGGGCCCGGGGTGTCCGGGCTCCGGTCGCCTCTCGCTCAGACCTCGGGACGGAGCATCGGCGGGTTGAGCAGCGTCGCACCGCCCGCCCGGAAGAGCTGCGCGGGGCGCCCGCCCTGGCGGGTGGTGGTGCCGCCGGCCGGAACGAGGAAACCGGGGGTTCCGGTCACCTTCCGATGGAAGTTGCGCGGGTCGAGGACGACTCCCCATACCGCTTCGTACACCCGCCGCAGCTCGCCCACCGTGAACTCCGGGGGGCAGAACGCGGTGGCGAGCGAGGAGTACTCGATCTTCGAGCGGGCCCGCTCGACGCCGTCGGCCAGGATCTGGGCATGGTCGAAGGCGAGCGGCTCGGGCCGGTCCTCGCCCGCCGGCGCCTCGCCCGCCGGCTCGCCCTCGTGGAGCAGCTCCTCTACGGGCGCCCAGCGCGCGCTGTTCGCGTCACCGCCGGCGCGTGGCGCGGGGAGGTCGGGGGCGAGCGCGAGGTGCGCGACGCTGACGACCCTCATCCGCGGGTCGCGGCGCGGGTCGCCGTACGTCGCCAGCTGCTCCAGATGCGCGCCCTTGCCGGGGGCCGGCGGCAGGGCCCCGGGGTCGTGGACGCACAGGCCGGTCTCCTCGACGAGTTCCCGGGCCGCCGCGGCACCGAGATCCTCGTCGTCCCGGACGAAGCCGCCGGGCAGTGCCCATCTCCCCTGGAACGGCGCCTCACCCCGACGCACCACCAGCGCACACAGCGCATGGCGGCGCACGGTGAGTACGACCAGGTCGACGGTGACGGCGAAGGGCGGGAAGGCCGACGGGTCGTAGGGAGACATGCCGCGATCATAGTCGTCTTCCTGACGATAAACACGCCCCTCTTCACCACCGGCAGTGACTTCTTCCTCTCCTGCCCCATCGGGCACGAACACCGCTCACACCCCCAACTGGAGGCCGTCGGCGGCCTCCTCGACGATCGCCGTGCCGAGCCTGCCGATCCGCACCGCGAACGGATCCCCGGCGACCCGCAGCCCCGCCAGCCGGACGGCCCCCAGCGGAGCGGAGCGCATGGGGTGCAGGGCCACGGTCCGCCCCGGCGCGTCCGGGCGGATCCCGGCGAGCGCGGCCAGCACCTGGACCCCGGCGGTCGCGGCGACCGCACCCGGACGGCAGGCGGCCGGGTGTGGCACCGGGACCGAGCCGGAGGTGCGCTGCTCCCCCGCGTACATCTCGGGGAGCCGGAACCCGAACGCCTCGGCCGCGTCGAGCAGCCCCTTCAGCAGTGACGCGGCCTCCCGCTCGTACCCGGCGGCGGCGAGGCCCGTGACCGCCACGGCCGTCTCGTGCACCCGCACCGCCCCGGACCGGTGCCCGAAGGGGTTGTGTCCCGGTTCCTTCGCGCCGAGCCCGCGGAGCCCCCAGCCGGTGTCGAGCGCGGGCCCGCCGAGCAGTCGGGCCAGCTGTTCGGTCCGGTCCTTGTCGAGCAGCCCCGGCGCCGTGCGCCCGGCGCCGGTCAGCCCGGTGTCCAGGAGGTGCGCCGCCCAGGAACCGAGCTGCGGCAGCGGCGTTCCGCCGGGGAGCAGTGCCGCTGCGGGCCGCCCGCCGCCCAGGTCGTCCAGCCAGAACTCCCGGCGGAACCGCTCCCGCAGGGCCCGCGCCCGCTCCCGCCACTCCGCGCCGCCCGGCCGGCCGCACAGGTCGAGGAGGTCGGCGCCGAGCATCGCGGCCCGGTGCGCGTGCGCCTGCGTCTCAGCGCGCAGCGGTCCGGCGGGGCCCGGGTCCGGGACGAACCCGTCCGCGTCCACGGCGGCGCGCAGCCAGTCCAGGCACCGCTCGGCAGCGGGAAGGAGCTCGGCCAGCTCCTGCTCGGGCAGCCCCCAGCGGGCGGCCTCGGCCAGCACCGCCGGAAACGCCAGGGTGGCCTCGATTCCGGTGCAGCGGGGCGGCAGGCCGGGGCCGGAGTCGCGCAGGGGGCCGGGGATGCGCCCGCGGTCCGGTCCGGGTCCGTCCCGCTGGGTCCGGGCGAGCGCCCTGAGGGTGCCGACGGCGAGCCGGGTGCCCAGCGGGAGCGCCATCCGGGCCGCCCAGAGGGACTCCGCCGTGGCCGGGCCGCACCGCCATGGCACTCCCGCCGCCGCGTGGACTTCGGCGGGCCGGAGGCGGTCCCGCAGCAGAAGGGCCCGCAGGTCGTCGGAGGAGGACCGGAACAGTTCGCCGACCCGGGGGTCGTCCCCCTCCGCCCGTGCCTCGGCGAGCACCTGCCCGCCGGGTCCCGCCGCGGCGCCGGCGGCGCGCTCGGCGAAGCGGTCGCCCGCGATCCGGAGCTCGATGGTGCGGGCGGCGCCGGGGGCCAGTTCGAGGTCCCAGCGGAGCAGACCCGCCACGGCCAGGGCGTCCGTCGGCGGCGGGGTGGTTGTGACGGTGGCGTACCGGCCGTCGGGGGCCGACCAGCGCAGCCCGGCCGCGTGGACTCCGGCGGAGAGTTCGGGCCCGGGGCTGCCCGCCGCCACCGCCCCCAGATCCGCGAGATCCGTGCCCAGAGCGAGCTCCACGGGGAGCCGGAGCGGTCGGGTGGCCGAGCTGCGCAGGGTGATGCGCTCGGTGCCGTCGGCGCCGCGCGTCCGCTCGACGGTGAGCCCCGGGTCGGGGCCGGGGTCTCCGGGCGTGCGCAGCACACCGACGAACCTGGCCCGGCCGGCGGTCGCCGACCGGCCCTGGACGGCGACGGGTTCACGTCCGTACACCCGCAGCACGCAGCGGGAGAGCAGCCGCCGGCCGGCGTGGTAGACGCCGTCGAAGCCGGTGCCGGTGAGCTGGCCGTGCTCGGCGGAGAGCACGAGCCAGGGCAGGGCGACGCAGACGAGTGCGGTGTGCACGGCCGGCAGTCCGCCGGTGCCCGGCGCGGTGCGCTGGGCGCCGGGTCCGGAAGCGGGCCCGGATGCGGAGACGCTGAGGTCCATGAGTGGTGTGCTGCGCCTTCTGTGCGGTCCGGGTTGTCCGGACGACCCCCGCCGGCGAAGCGGCGGGACCGGTCGTACGACTCCGACACCGGGATGAACGGCGCTGCGGCGGAGCGGGTCACGGCCATCACCCCGTCCCCGTTCCGCGCCGGCCCCTGCGCGGGACGCCGCCCCCGGCGCGGGCGGGCCGCACACCGCCCCTTCCGTTCCGTCCGCCGCGCCCGGGGCGCGTCGGCCCACCGGCCGTGGGCGGACGCCCGGCCCGGGCACGCCGCACCCGCCCGTGCGCCGCGGCCGGCGTGGGAGCCGGGGAAGGAGCCTGAGCGGCAGAGGGAGAGGCCGCGGGCTCCGCCGGTACGAGGTCCCTCGCGGCGCGCTCCGTCCGCAGGCAGTCCCGCAGGGACTCCGGGTCGATGCCTTCGTTGCACGCCTGGTGGAGGAGCAGTGCGAACCGGTAGTCGGGGTCGGCGTTCAGCGCGAGTCCGAGCGCGACGCGGGCGGCGGGTTCGTCGCCGGTGGACCAGGCCGTCCAGCCGGCCAGCGTGAGTGGGGCGGCGGCGTGCTCGGTGTAGGGGACGACGCAGCGCCTGGCCAGTACGCGCCACAGCCGCAGGGCGGCCGCGCCCTCGGCGCCCTCCATCCACTCCGCCGCGCGGTCCCGGGTGTCCCGGTCCTGCAGCCCCATGATCACGGCGGCTGCCTCGCCGTGGGTGACGAGCGCGTCGTCGCCCTCGTCCCCGTCCCGGGAACTCGCCCCTTCGAAGCGCCCCATCAGCTCGCGGGCGAGGGCCAGGGTGTCGTCACGAACCCGGTCGAAGGTGCGGGCGTCGAGAATCCGCGGGACGAGCGCCGCCGAGGCCTCGTCGAGGGCGTCCCGCTGCGAGGCGTCGTCCGGCACGGGCGGCCGGAAGCGGGCCTCCATGTCCCGCAGCGAGCCGCGCACCTGGATACCGGCGTAGGCCGCGGCCGCCGCCATCACGGACGTACCGGGCAGGGCCAGCGGTGTGCCGTCCGGCGGGCAGCAGCGGCTGTCGGGACAGCAGTAGGAGAAGTAGCGGCCGTCGGAGATGCACAGGGCCTCGTACACGGGCACGTCGAGCCCGCCGCACGCGGTGCGCAGCCGCTGGGCGAACGGGCGCAGCCGTTCCATCACGCGGTGCGCGCGCTCCCCCGGGGCGGGGTCCTGGCAGAGGAAGACGAGGATGCCGTCGGGACGCTCGCCGCGCCGCTCGCAGCCTTCGACGAGGCATTCGGCGAGCTGGTCGGCCGTGGCGGCCCACTCCCCCGGCGAGCGCGGGATGCCGAGCCTGAGCCGGCCGCCGAAGCGCCCGCGTTCGCCGTGCAGGGCGACGAGGACGACGGAGTCCGTGGGGTGGAAACCGAGCATGAACGGCAGGGCGTCGGCCAGCTCGGCGGGGCCGCGCAGGGTGATCTGCTGCTGGTCGGTCGGTCCGGTGGATGCGTGGTGCTGGTTCATGCCGACGACGGTCCCGCGACCTCGACGATCACGAAACCCCTGTGGATAACTCCCGCGCCAGGTTGTCCACAGGCCGGCGGACGCGTTCGCGCGTTGTCGGTGCCATCGGGTTGCATGGGGGCATGACCCACGCAGACCGCCTCGAAGACCGCGCGTCGCTCCGCGCCGCCGCCGACACCGTACTCGCCCGCCTCGTCGGGGACGCCTCCGGCACGGCGCAGCTGCGCGAGGACCAGTGGCGCGCGATCGAGGCGCTGGTCGCCGACAAGCGCAGAGCTCTCGTGGTGCAGCGCACCGGCTGGGGCAAGTCGGCGGTGTACTTCGTCGCGACCTCGCTGCTCCGCGAGCGCGGCAGCGGCCCGACCGTGATCGTCTCCCCGCTGCTGGCGCTCATGCGAAACCAGGTCGAGGCCGCCGCTCGGGCGGGGATCCGCGCGCGCACGATCAACTCGTCGAACACCGAGGAGTGGGAGACGGTCCAGGCGGAGGTCGCCGCGGGCGACGTGGACGTGCTCCTGGTCAGCCCCGAGCGGCTCAACAACCCGGACTTCCGCGACCAGGTGCTGCCCGCGCTGGCCGCCGCCACCGGCCTGCTCGTGGTCGACGAGGCGCACTGCATCTCGGACTGGGGCCACGACTTCCGCCCCGACTACCGGCGGCTGCGCACGATGCTCGCCGACCTGCCCGCCGGCGTACCGGTCCTCGCCACGACGGCGACGGCGAACGCGCGGGTGACCGCGGACGTGGCCGAGCAGCTCGGCACGGGCGCGGGCACGGACGCGCTGGTGCTGCGGGGCCCGCTGGACCGGGAGAGCCTCAGCCTGAGTGTGCTGCGGCTGCCGGACGCCGCGCACCGGCTCGCCTGGCTCGCCGACCATCTGGACGAGCTGCCGGGCTCGGGAATCATCTACACGCTCACGGTCGCCGCGGCCGAGGAGGTCACCGCGTACCTGCGGCAGTGCGGCCACACGGTGTCCTCGTACACGGGCCGCACCGAGAACGCGGACCGGCAGCAGGCGGAGGAGGACCTGCTGGCGAACCGGGTCAAGGCGCTGGTCGCCACGTCCGCGCTGGGCATGGGGTTCGACAAGCCCGACCTCGGGTTCGTCGTGCACCTGGGCTCGCCGTCCTCTCCCATCGCCTACTACCAGCAGGTGGGCCGCGCGGGCCGCGGTGTGGAGCACGCGGAGGTGCTGCTGCTGCCCGGGCCCGAGGACGAGGCGATCTGGAAGTACTTCGCGTCGGTGGCGTTCCCGCCCGAGGAGCAGGTGCGGCGGACCCTGGACGTGCTGGCGCGGGCGGACCGGCCGCTCTCGCTGCCCGCCCTGGAGCCACTGGTCGAGCTGCGCCGGACACGGCTGGAGACGATGCTCAAGGTCCTGGACGTCGACGGGGCGGTGCACCGGGTGAAGGGCGGCTGGACGAGCACCGGCCGGCCCTGGGTGTACGACGCGGAGCGGTACGCCTGGGTGGCCCGGCAGCGGGAGGCCGAGCAGGACGCCATGCGGGCGTACGCGTCGGCGACGACGTGCCGGATGGAGTTCCTGCGGCGCCAGTTGGACGACGAGGAGGCCGCGCCCTGCGGCCGCTGCGACAACTGCTCGGGGGCCGGCTTCGAACCGAAGGTGTCGGCGGGGGCGCTCGACGCGGCGAAGGGCGAACTGGGCCGGCCGGGCGTGGAGGTGGAGCCGCGCCGGATGTGGCCGACGGGGCTCGCGGCGGTCGGCGTCGACCTGAAGGGTCGTATTCCGGCCGGGGAGCAGGCGTTCGGCGGGCGTGCCCTGGGGCGGCTTTCGGACATCGGCTGGGGAAACCGGCTCCGGCCGATGCTCGCGGAGCGGGCGGCGGACGGTCCGGTGCCGGACGACGTGGTGCAGGCGGTGGTGCGGGTACTGGCCGACTGGGCGAAGGGTCCCGGGGGTTGGGCCTCGGGTGCTCCGGACGCACCGCCCCGGCCGGCGGGTGTGGTGACGGTCGCCTCGCGCACGCGTCCGCAGCTCGTGGACTCGCTGGGCCGGCGGATCGCGGAGATCGGTCGGATGCCGCTGCTCGGGTCGGTCGGCTACGCGCCGGAGGCCGAGGACCTGCGGCTCTCCCGGACCAACAGCGCCCAGCGGGTGGTCGGTCTGCACCAGGCGCTCATGATTCCGCCGGAGCTGGCGGCGCAACTGGCCTCGGCCGGCGGGCCGGTGCTCCTGGTCGACGACCTGTCGGACAGCGGCTGGACGCTGGCCGTGGCGGCCCGACTGCTGCGCCGCTCCGGAGCCGAGGGGGTGTTCCCGCTGGTCCTCGCCGTTCAGGGGTGAGCAGTGGTGAACGGGGGGTGAACCCTCGGACAACTGGGCAGGGATATCCACGTCATTCCCCCGCATACCAGTCAGCGGCCTCAATTGCTCGTTGCCGCCGTCGCACGCGGCAGCAAGAATTGGAATCCGCCCCCCGCACGGCCCGTTCGGGGTCCGGAAGGGCTGTGCCGTGGTGCGCCCTCACTCGACCGTGCCCGCCCCCGGGCGAATCCGAAGGGAGGACCGTGACCTTCGGATTCCACTCGCCCGCGACCGGCTCGCTCGGCGCGTCGGCCGACTCCGCCAACCGTCTGAGGACGCTCGAACCGGCCGAGTGGGCGGCGGCCGGAATTCCGCTGCTGCGCAACCCCCGTGAGGTCGTGACGGGGCTGCACACCCGTCATCGGCCGACTCCCGCGACGGCCGTGGTGGCGGTGCTCGACCACGAGGAACGACTCGCCGCCAGCGCCTCGTTCAGCCGGCGCTCCGCTCCGGCGGACGGCTGGGAGTTCCGCAACGCGCTGCTCGCGCATCTTCGCCGGGTCATCCCGCACGACCTGCGGCGACGCGCCCCGGCCCGTACCGCCGTACTGCTCTACTGCCGTGACGGCGACGAGCGCTGGACGGAGGAGGACGGCGCCTGGATGTGGGGGCTGCGCGACGCCTGCACGCTGCACGGGCTGCGCTGCGGCGCGTACATCACGCTGACGCGGGGCGGCTGGCAGGTCCTCGGCGACGGCCGCGGCGGCCGGCATCCCAGCTCCGACTCGCGCCCCACGGCGCTCGGGGACGTGTCGGTGGAGTACGCCCCGGTCTCCCCCCGTACGGCCGGTGGGGCGGCGGAGCCACTCCGGCGTACGGCGGCCCGCTGAACCGCACGGCGCGCCTCCGAACCGGTCCGACGCGTACCGCACCGCCGCCCGACGAACCGCAGCCCGACGAACCGCGCTGCGCGCCGCCGGTGTTCAGCACCAGGAACAGGCCCCGGAATCCGACACGGAACAGACCACGGCCCGGCCGCCCGCGAGGGGCAGCCGGGTCAGGACCGCGGAGGGATCAGACGCCCGCGCCGAGCACGGCGTTGATGCGCTGCGGGTCGCCGCAGACGATCAGCAGCGCGGTCGCCCGCCCCATGGCGAGCGGCAGGGTCCGCGCGGCGACGTCGTCCGCGCCGCCGTTGACGGCGACGACCACGACGGGCCGGGCGGCGGCCTGCTCGACGGCGGAGGCGTCGGCGAAGAACACGTCGTCGCCGGCTTCCTGCTGGGCCCAGTAGGCGGCCTCCCCGAAGGACAGCTCGTGCGCCGTCCAGGGGTGCTGCTCACCGGTCGTGAGGACGAGGACTTCGCCGGGGGCGCGACCGGAATCGAGCAGCAGGTCCACGGCCTCCTCGGCGGCGTCGAGCGCGCCGTCCGCGGGGGCGGGGATCAGCTGGATCTGCGGGCCGGTCCGCTGCTCGGAACGATTCTCCGGGCGGGACGACGGGGACTGCCCGGCACCGGGGTGCGGGCGCTGCGCCGGGGGCGCGGGACGGGCCGGGCCGGGGCCGGGACGCCCTGGACGCGGCGTGGCTGCGGAACGCGGACCGGGTACGGGACGAGGGGTCGGCGCGGGACGGCCGGCGGCCGAAGTGGCGCGGGGACCCTGGGCACTCTCGTGAATCTGAGGCTCCTCGGGGGTGAGAGGCATGAGTGGATGTCTATCAAATGCCCCGCCGAGGGGCATCGGCGGGTGGGCACGAACGTGCGGCCCGGCCGGCGGACCGGGCGTGGTGCCGGGGCGGTCAGAAGTCGAAGCCGAGCTGGCCCCCGCTCTCCAGTGCGGCCGCCTCGGCGGAGAGGCGAACCTTCTTGAGGTGCCGCCACCGGGGCAGGGCGTCGAGATACGACCAGGACAGCCGGTGGTACGGGGTCGGGCCCCGCTCCTCCAGCGCCGCCCGGTGCACCGGCGACGGGTAGCCCGCGTTGGCGGCGAAGGCGTAGGCCGAGTAGTCCCCGGCCGCGGTCTCCAGCTCGGCCATCATCGCGTCGCGCCGCACCTTGGCTATGACCGAGGCGGCGGCGACGGCGACACAGCTCTGGTCGCCCTTGATGACCGTGCGGACCCTCCACGGGCTGCCGAGGTAGTCGTGCTTGCCGTCGAGGATCACCGCGTCGGGCCGGACCGGGAGGCCCTCCAGGGCGCGTACCGCGGCCAGCCGGAGCGCCGCGGTCATGCCGAGCTCGTCGATCTCCTCCGGAGAGGCGTCGCCCAGTGCGTACGCGGTCACCCACTTCTCCAGCTCCAGGGCCAGCTCGCCGCGTCGCTTGGGGGTGATCAGCTTGGAGTCGGTGAGCCCGTCGGGCGGGCGGCGCAGCCCGGTGACGGCCGCGCACACCGTGACGGGACCGGCCCACGCCCCGCGTCCGACCTCGTCGACCCCTGCGACGATCTTGGCGCCGGTGGTGGCTCGGAGCGAACGCTCGACGCTGTGAGTGGGTGGTTCGTAGGGCATGGCGCCAGACAGGTTACGCCGATGCACGCCGCACACGGAACCCGGTTTCCCTTCGGGTACCCCGGCCGCCCCCGACCCTCTCCGACCTCAGTGCTTCGCGGGCCGCAGCAGCGGCACCATCACCTGATCGATCATCGCGGCGATGTCGGCATCGGTCCATTCGCTGGCGCACACCTTGGTGCGGTACATCATCATCGCCGGAACGACGTCGAAGACCAGGTCGCCGAGGGCGTCGGCACGCACGTCGCCCCGCCGGATCCCACGGCGCACGACCTCCCCGAAGAGCTCGGTCGCCGGTTCGATCAAGCCGCTGACGATCAGCCCGTGGAGTCGCTCGGCGGCCACGCTGTCGCATTCGTGAAGCACCGTACGCAGGGCGATCCCGGGCGTGGAGAACATCGCCTCGCGGACGCGGCGGCACAGCTGGAAGAGATCCTCGCGCACGCTGCCGAGGTCGGACGACGCGTCGAGGGTCGGCAGTCCGGCCCGGAGCGCGTCGACGACCAGATCGACCTTGGACGGCCAGCGCCGGTAGACGGCGGCCTTGCCGGTCTGCGCCCCGGCGGCCACCCCCTCCATCGTCAGCCCCTTCCAGCCGACGGTGCCGAGCTGGTCGAGCGCGGCCTCCAGGATGGCCCGTTCCAGTACCGGACCGCGGCGCCGTGATGCCGGCTCCGGCGACCGAGCGGCGGTCGCCGTGCGCGAAGTACCCATCAGATTCACTCCGTTGAAAACATCGGGGACGAGCGGCAGCGATCAGTGAACGCTTGCGTTCACTGATGGGGACTCACTACCGTTGAGAACAGTGAACGGTTGCGTTCACTACATCTTGCTTGGGGGACCCATAGTGACAACCTCTCCAGTGGACGCGCCGGTCAAGCCGGGTGCGGCCCGACGTGACGGGCGACCAGGTCTCGCCCTGACCGTCATCGCCGCCTGTCAGCTCATGGTCGTACTGGACTCGACGATTGTGAACATCGCGCTCCCTCACATCCAGGACGCGCTGTCCTTCTCGACCACCGACCTCTCGTGGGTGCTCAGCGCCTACACGCTGACCTTCGGCGGTCTGCTGCTGCTGGGCGGACGGGCCGGTGACATCCTGGGCCGCCGCCGCGTCTTCATGGCCGGCATCCTGCTCTTCACCTTCGCCTCGCTCCTCGGCGGATTCGCGCAGGAGCCCTGGCACCTGCTCGCGGCCCGCGTGCTGCAGGGCGTCGGCGGCGCGATCGCGTCACCGACCTCGCTCGCGCTCATCACCACGACGTTTCCCGAAGGACCCGAACGGAACAGGGCGTTCGGCGTCTTCGCCGCCGTCTCCGCCGGTGGCGGCGCGATCGGCCTGCTGGCCGGCGGCATGCTGACCGAGTGGCTGGAATGGCGCTGGGTCATGTTCGTGAACGTGCCGATCGGACTGCTGATCGCCTTCCTGACTCCCCGGTACATCAACGAGTCCGAGCGTCACCCGGGTCGCTTCGACATCGCCGGCGCCCTGACCTCGACCCTCGGCATGGCCTCGCTCGTCTACGGATTCATCCGCGCCTCCGAGGAGGGGTGGCGCGACTCGCTCACCATCGGGTCGTTCGGGGCGGCCGTGGTGCTGCTCGCCGCGTTCGCGCTCGTCGAGTCGCGGGCCCGCGAACCCATCACCCCGCTCCGCATGTTCGCCGACCGCAACCGCTCGGGCACGTACGTGATCATGCTCAGCCTGGCGGCCGCGATGTTCGGGATGTTCTTCTTCATCGTCCTGTTCGTGCAGAACGTGCTGGGCTACAGCCCGATCCGGTCCGGCCTCGCGTTCCTCCCCGTGACCGTCGCGATCGTCACCGGCGCGGGGCTCTCGCAGCGGTTCCTGCCGGTCCTGGGTCCGAAGCCGTTCATGGTCGCGGGTACGGCGATCACCGGCACCGGCCTGTTCTGGCTGACCTTCATCACGCCGGACAGCTCGTACGTCAGCGGCGTCCTCGGCCCGATGGTGGTGTTCGGCTTCGGCATGGGCCTGAACTTCGTGACGCTCACCCTGACCGCGGTCTCCGGGGTGGCCCAGCACGAGGCGGGTGCGGCGTCCGGCCTGCTCAACGCGACGCAGCAGGTGGGTGGTTCGCTCGGCCTCTCGATCCTGGTGACCGTCTTCGGCACCGCCAGCCGTGAGGAGGGCGAGAAGCAGGTGCAGGACTTCATGGCCGTGGCCACGCCGCAGCAGCAGGCCCAGTTCGCTGCCACGAAGGAACTGCCCGCGTCCTGGGCGCACGAGGTGCTGACGACGGGCATCGCGACGGCGTTCACGGCCGCCGTCGGCATGGCGCTGCTGGCCCTGCTCACCGCGCTGGCGGTGATCCGGGTGCGCAAGAGCGACCTGGAGGCCCTCAGCGGCAAGGCGGCGGGTCCCGTCGCCTGACGGGCCGGTCCGCCACGCAGTGCGGACTCGACGCGTCCGGGCCGTCCCCACGCGGGGAGGGACGGACCGGACGCGCCGCGCCACCGTGCGTCAGGGAGTTCCGTACGGGTCCTCGGAGTCGTACGGGTCTTCCGTCTCGTACGGGTCCTCGGAGTCGTACGGGTCCTCGGAGTCGGTCGGGTCGTCGCGCCCGAGCAGCACGCACGAGCCGAGGACGTAGTGAATCTTGCGGTCCTCAAGGACCTCCCGGGCCCTGTCGCGGCTCCAACTTGTCGCGTACCAGGCGTCGTCGTCGGGCCGGAGCTGGTGGTCGATGTCCACCAGCGCGCAGGATCGGTGCGGCTCGGGAAGCCGGTCCAGGGCGGGCACGGCGTCGGCCGAGAGGCCGGCCAGGTAGTCGACGTCGATCTTCCCCAGGCGCTCGTACCGGTCGACGTTGCTCTCGGCGACGAGCGCGTCCGGAGAGATCAGGCCGAATCCGAGCACGGCGACCGCGGCGCTCGCGGCGACGGCGCGGGGCAGGAACCTGGCCCCGAACACGCCGGCGGCCATGATCAGCAGGATGACCACACCGAGCCAGATCTCCATGGCCGTGACCGAGATCCGCAGCCGGGTCAGTCCGTACGCGTCGACGTACAGGTCCATCCTGCGCAGCGCGGACGCGACGACCACCAGGGTCAGGACGCACAGGGCGCCCAGCACGGTGCGGACCAGGGTCCGGTCGCGGGCGTCGGAGCGCGGGGCCCAGCGCAGCGCGAGACCGATGACCACCAGCGTCAGCAGGGTGGCGATCAGCAGCTGCCAGAAGCCCTGCCGCGCGTACGCGCTGTAGGTGAGACCGGTCTCCTTGAGCACCTTGTCGTACCCGCCGAAGAGCACGGTCAGCTGGACCGCGTTGAACGCGGCGAAGAGCAGGTTGAGGACGACGAGCGGGAGCGCCCACTCCATCCGGCCGCGGGACCGGCCCTGCCCGACCTCCATGCGGTCCCACCGCAGCGGCGCCGCGCCGGTGCGGGCCACGGCGATCGCGCCGAACAGGCCGAGCAGGAACAGCGAGAGCCGCCACGGCGCCTGGGCCAGCGAGATGTCCGGCATGAGGGAGCCGAGCAGGTCGGCGAAGGCCGCGTCGGCGCCGGCGAACAGGGCGCCGAAGACGACCAGGAGGACGACGGCGACCAGCGAGGTGCGCAGCACCGGGCCCCAGCGGCCGCGCGAGCCCTCGGCGCGCTCCCGCATGCCCTGCCAGGCCCAGACGGTTCCGGTGCCGAGGGAGTGGAACAGGCCGAAGGGGGCGAGGAGGACACTCGGCCAGCCGCGACCGCCGTGCAGCGCGAAGGCGGTGAGCGCCAGGGCGGAGACGATGGCGAGGAAGGTCGGCCAGCCGGCGTCGAGCAGCGCGGGTACGGCGAGCAGGGCGAGGCCGCCGAGCGCCCACACCAGTGTCCACGGGCGCAGTCGGCGGCCGGCCGCGCGGGCGGCGAAGCCGGCGGCGAGGACGGCCGGAACGGCCACGATCAGCAGGTTGAGACCGAGGCCGCCGCCGAACAGCAGCGCGCAGAGCAGGGCGGTCGCGAGGATCGCCCACAGCGTCGGAAGGGTCACCCGGGCGGGGGCCGGGGGCGTCAGCTTGGAGAGCGGGCTCGGCCCCGGCGGCGTCGCACCGCGAGGCGGACCCCAGGGCTGGTACTGCTGGTGCTGTGGGGACGGGTGCGCGTGCTGCGCGTGTTGCGGCGGGACGACGGTGGGAGCCGCCGTGCGTACGGGGCCGTCGGCGGCGGGGCCGCCCTCCTTCGACAGCGGGGACGACGGCTTTTGCTCCGGCTCCTCGGACGGCGGCGGTATGGACGGTGTGTCGGACATGGGACCCCCTCCCGACCCGGGCACAGCCGACCATGGCGAGGACGGCACGGCAGGGGCTGTGGTCCGGGGTCTCATCGGCGCGCGCTTTTCATGATCAGCAGCGCGCAGTGCCCGCCAGGCTAGCGTCGGGGCGTGGTTCTGGCCCCGGGCGCGGCACGATGTGGCAGGACCGTGACAGACGCCCGTGCCCTTACGGCCCCTGGCGCGCCGATCGTCCCCGTTTCCCGCGCGCGCCGGCGCGGGCTCGCGGTCAGCTGCGTACGCCGTCCGTGAGCCAGGCTGGCAGCTCCTCGGTCTGTTCCAGCCAGGCGGCCGGCGGCGCGCCGCGGCTCCCCGCGGCGACGACTCCGCCGGCGATGGCGCAGGTCGTGTCGACGTCCCCGCCGACCTGCGCGGTGGTCCAGAAGACCCGCTCGTAGTCGGTCAGCGCGCGGGCCGCCGACCAGAGCGCGAACGGCACGGTGTCGTGGGCGGTGGTGCGGCGCCCGCTGCCGAGGACCGCGGCGACCGTGCCCGCGTCGCCGTAGTCGAGCATGTCGCGCGCCCGGCGCAGCCCCGCGCCGACCGCGCTGCGCGGCACGAGTGCGACGACCCCGTCGAGCAGCGCCTCGGGCGTCGGCGGACCGGCCGGGTCGGCGGCGAGGGCCGCCGCGGCCGCCACCGCCATGGCACCGACCACGGCCTCGCGGTGCTGATGGGTGGTGTACGCGGAGATCTCGGCCTGGTGCGTGGCCTGCTCCGGGTCGTCGGCGTACCAGGCGCCGAGCGGTGCGATGCGCATGGCGGCGCCGTTGCCCCAGGAGCCCTGGCCGTTGAACAGCGCGGCGGCCAGCTCCCGCCAGTCGCCTCCCTCACGGATCAGCCGGAGCATCCGGTTGACCGCGGGCCCGTAGCCGCGGTCGAAGTCGTGGTGGTCGGCGAAGGAGCGGGCGAGCGCGTCCTGGTCGATGCGGTCGTGCGCCGCGAGCACGGCGAGCACGGAGCAGGCCATCTCGGTGTCGTCGGTCCACTGCCAGGGACCGTCCGGCAGCTCGCGTCGCTTCAGGAGGGGATAGTTCGCCGGGACGAAGAACTGGGAGCCCAGGGCGTCTCCCACCGCCAGGCCGCGCAGGCTGGCGAGGGCGCGTTCGAAGCGCCGGTCGTTAGAGGAATCAGCGGTCATCGCCCTGCCACTCTATCCGGTGCCACCGTACGGTTTCGGGGTGCGCCAGCGTTCGAAGGGGCGGTCCAGGGTGTAGCGACCGTCCTCTCCCAGGAGCAGGGTGCGGGTCTCCCCGTTGCCCGGGTTGGACAGCGACTCGAACTCGGCGACCGTCCAGTGGAACCAGCGCATGCAGAACAGCCGCATGGTGAGGCCGTGGGTGACCAGGAGGACGTTCGGCGGATGGTCCGGCGCCTCGAAGCTGCGGTAGAGGCTCTCCAGGAAGGCGCCCACGCGGTCGTACACGTCGGCACCGGACTCCCCTTGCGCGAACCGGTAGAAGAAGTGTCCGTAGGCGTCGCGGTACGCCTTCTGCAGGCGCACGTCCTCCCGCTCCTGCCAGTTGCCCCAGTCCTGTTCCCGCAGCCGGGGCTCCTCGCGGACCCGGACGCGCCTCGGGTCCAGCCGGAAGGCCCGGAAGGTCTCGTGGGTGCGGCGGTACGGCGACACGTACACGCTGACCCGCTCGTCGCCGAACAGCTCGCGCAGCCGGTCTCCGGTCTCCTCGGCCTGGCGGCGGCCGTTCGCGGTGAGCGCGAGGGCATGGTCGGGCTCGCGCTCGTACACCGTGTCATCGACGTTCCCCTCCGACTCTCCGTGCCGTACGAGGACGATGCGCCGCGGTCGTGCCATGACTCGACCCTAGTTCGACCGCCGCGGCCGGGCTCAGCCGGCCAGGCGCCCGGAGTCCATCCGGTGGACCCGGCCGGTGAAGCGGCGGCGCAGCCGCCGGTCGTGGGAGACGACGACGAGGGCGCCGGTCCACTGCTCCAGGGCCTGTTCCAGCTCCTCGACGAGGCCGAGGGCCAGGTGGTTGGCCGGCTCGTCGAGCAGCAGCAGGTCCGCCGGCCTGGCAAGCAGTCGCGCCAGGGCCAGCCGACGGCGCTGACCGGCCGAGAGCGATCCGACCGGGACGTGCAGGTCGGCGGGGCGGAACAGGCCGTAGGACAGCAGCAGCTCGGAACTCTCGTCCTCGGAGAGGGCGAGCCCCCGTCCGAAGGCGGCGAGCACGCGCTCGGCCGGCCGACCGACGGGTATCTCCTGGGCCAGGAACCCGATCCGGCCGCGTCGCCGGACGTCGCCCTCGTCGGGGTTGCGCACCCCTGCCATCACCGAGAGGAGCGTGGACTTCCCTGCCCCGTTGCCCCCATGGACCAGGATCTTCTCGCCCGCGCCGACGGTCAGCGCGTCCACCGCGAGCCGCCCGCCGACCCGCACCCCGGTCAGGGACACCAGCTCGCCCTGCGCGCCTCCGGCCACGGGCCGGGCCGCGAAGGCCAGCGGTCTGGGCGGCCGGGCGACGGGCTCCTCCCGCAGCCGACGCAGCCGCTCCTGCGCGTTTCGCACACGGCCGGACACCGAGGCCTGGACCCGGCCTCCCGCGCGGTCGTACGCCATCTTGTTGTTGTCCCTGGGCCCGTGGCCGGCGGCGACGCCGTGCGCGGTGGTCGCGGCGTACTCCTCCAGTCTGGACGTCTCCGCGCACCACTCCGCGTACGCCTGCTCCCAGCGGCGTCGCGCGGCCGCCTGCTCGGCGCGGTATCCGGCGTACCCGTCCCCGTACCGGACGAGCGTGCGGCGGTCGGCGTCCACCTCGACGATCGCGGTCGCGACCCGCTCCAGGAAGACGCGGTCGTGGGAGACGGCGACGACCGTGCCCCGGTGGGCGAGCAGTGCCTCCTCCAGCCAGTCGAGGGCGCGCTCGTCCAGGTGGTTGGTGGGCTCGTCGAGCAGCAGCACCTCGGGCGACGCGGCGAGCGTGCACGCGATGCCGAGGCGCGCCTGCTCCCCGCCCGACAGACTGCCGAGCAGCCGCTCCCGCCCGATGCCGGCGAGACCGAGACCGTGCATCGCCTTGTCGACCCGGGCGTCCGCCTCGTACCCGCCGCGCAGCTCGTAGGCGGTGAGCAGTTCGCCGTACGCGTCCAGGGCGCCGGCGTCCGCCGAGTCGAGCCGCTGTTCGAGCCCACGCAGCCCGCGTTCCATGGACCGCAGTTCGGACAGGGCCGCGTCCATCGCGTCCGCGACGGTGCGGTCGCCGGGCAGCTGCGGGGTCTGGGCGAGGAGTCCCGAGCCGCCCTCCGCCACCGTGATCACGTCGCCGTCGTCGGGTGCCTCCAGGCCGCCGAGGATGCGCAGCAGGGTGGACTTCCCCGCCCCGTTCTCCCCCACGATGCCGATCCGTTCACCGGGGCGCACGGTGAGCGAGATCCGGTCGAGCAGGAGCCGGTCCCCACGGGACACGGTCACGTCGCGCAGAGAGATCTGAGTGGGCAAGGGCGCCTCCAGGAGTCGAGTCGGGTCGTGACGGGTCGAAATCACATGAACGAGCGGGGGAGCAAATGCAACCGGAGTCGCATTACCGTGAGTGTGGCACACTCGATCCATTAACGCAACAGGAGTAGCAATTGAACGAGTCTCCCGCTCCGTCCGAGCCGACCACGCCTCCCGCGCCCGGCAGCCGGCGCCCCGGCGGCCGGACCGCCCGCACCCGCGCCGCCGTCCGCGACGCCGTCCTGTCCGGCCTGGCCGAACACGGCTACCCGGGGCTGACGGTCGAGTACGTGGCGGAGCACTCCGGCGTCCACAAGACGACCCTCTACCGCCGCTGGGGCACCCTCGAAGGGCTGGTCGCCGACGCCCTGGACCTGGCGGGCGAGGACACCTGGACGCCGCCGGACACCGGCAGCCTGGCCGGTGATCTGCGTGCGCTGGCGCGCGAGGTGAGCGAGTCGTTCGCCGATCCGGCCGCCGCTGCCGCGCCCACGGCTTTCGTCGGCGCCGCGTTCCAGTCACCGCGCGCCGCGGAGGCCCTGCGGGCGTTCTACGCGGAGCGCTTCCGGCGCTGTGAGCCGGTCGTCGAGCGGGCCGTGGAGCGCGGCGAGGCCCCGCCCGGCACCGACGCGGGAGCCGTCGTACGGGCCGCCTCCGCGCCGCTCTTCCTGCGTCTGTTCGTCACCCGCGAGCCGGTCGACACCGCGCTCGCGGACCAGTCCGCCGCCGCGGCCCTCGCGGCGGTCGAGGCGGGAGCGTTCACCACCTCGAACGGGTGAAGCCAAGACCCGCAGACCGGTGGACGGCTCGGTCGGTGAAGCGGTGACGCCGGGCGAGGGGCCTTACCGGCAGACCGATGACCCGGTGGCCCCAGACCGGTGAACGGTCAAACCGCCCAAGCCGGTTCGAGCTGGACCACGTCCCCAGCCATCGCCGCCACGTCGGCCTCGGTCTGCGCGCGCAGGCCGAGCCGTTCCACCCGCTCCGTGCGGTACTTCCCGTGCTCCGCCGCCGAGTGCCACAGCGACAGCACCAGGAACTCGTGCCCCGGAGCCTCCCCGAACACCCCGCGCAGCATCCCCGGCGACCCGGCCATGGCCGGGTTCCACACCTTCTCCTGCATCAGCGCGAAGTGCTCGACCCGCTCCGCGTGGACACGGCAGTGCGCGACCCGGGCCACGTCCGCGTCCGCGAAGCGCGGCTCGAACCCCGTCTTCACGTCGAAGCGGTAGTCGAAGAGTTTGACCTGCGCGTCCTTGAACGTCCCGGCCTGCGAGGCCGCGAGCCGGTCGTGCGCCCGCGCCATGAACGAGTCGTAGAACGCGCGGCTCTCCCAGAACGCGAAGACATGGGCGACGTCGGGCCGTCGGCGGCTCCACCCCCCGCCCTGCCCCCGGAAGCCCGGCTCACCCAGCAGCCCCGCCCACTTCCGCTGCCCCCGCTCGAACCCCCGACGGTCGACGACGGTGCAGCGAATCCACTTGACCAGCACCGCGCCATCGTACGGCCGTGAACGACACCCCGTCAGAGGTCTGCGGACCGATCACCCGAAAACACGGTGAGGTGTCCGCCGGAAGTTCGCACAATGATCCGTATGACGGCACTGCACGCCAATCCCCTCTTCTCCCGCCTCGAATCGGCCCGCCGCGTCCTCGTGACCGGCGCGGGCGGCGGTTTCGACATCTACGCCGGGCTGCCGATCGCGCTGTCCCTGCTGCACCAGGGCAAGGAAGTCCGGCTCGCCAACCTCACCTTCAGCGCGATCGAGGGGCTGCCGCTCGACTCCTGGCTCGTGCCGGACGTCGCCGTCGTCACTCCGGAGTCCTCGCCCCACCAGACGTACTTCCCCGAGCGTACCCTCGCGCAATGGCTGAAAATGCACGGCTATCCCAGCACCGTCCACGCCTTGGCGCGCGTCGGCGTGCAGCCGCTGCGGGCCGCCTACCGGGCGCTGATCGAGCACCACGAGATCGACGCCGTCATCCTGGTCGACGGCGGTACGGACATCCTCATGCGGGGCGACGAGTCGGGCCTCGGCACCCCGGAGGAGGACCTGACCAGCGTGGCCGCCCTGGCCGGCATCGACGACCTCCCCGGCCTCACCGAGCGGCTCGTCGTCTCGATCGGCTTCGGTGTCGACGCGTACCACGGCGTCAGCCACGGGCTGGTCCTGGAGAACATCGCGGCGCTGGACCGGGACGGGGCTTACCTCGGAGCGTTCTCGGTGCCCCGCGCCTCCAAGGAGGGGGCGCTGTTCCTGGACGCCGTCGCGCACGCGCAGCACCGGACGCCCGACCGTCCCAGCATCGTGAATGGCTCGATCGCGGCGGCGGTACAAGGCTCCTTCGGAGACGTGCAGTTCACGGAGCGCACGCGCGGCAGCGAGCTGTTCATCAACCCTCTGATGTCGCTCTGCTTCGCCTTCGAACTGAAGGGACTGGCCGCCCGCTGCCTCTATCTCGACCGTATTGAGCACACGCACCTCATTCGCCAGGTGAGCAGCGCCATCGAGGAGTTCCGGGACGAGGTCGTCCGGCAGCGGCCGCCGCGCGGCTACCCGCACTGAGCCGGCGTGACACCATGAGCAACCTGCCCGCGACCACGGGTGGTTGACCGGCGGGCAGGCCGGATGTGCGAGCGACGAGAGAGGGGATTCACGGTGGGCGGTCTCAACAAGGGGGTCGGCAAGGTCGAGGTGACGCTCAAGTGGGACCCGAGCCCGATCGGAGCGCCGGCGCACGATCTCGACATCATCGCGGGGGTGTACGGCTCGGAGGACCCGTTCGGGGCGCCGGCCTTCCTGGTGCACTTCGGCAGCCGCTCCCCCGACGGGACGATCACGCTCCACCGGGACAGCCGTACGGGGCAGGGCTTCGGGTACGACGAGGCGATGACCGTGGAGCTGGACCGGATCGCCGCCACGTACGGGCGCGTCGTGGTGGGCGTGGCCATACAGCAGGGCGGCGGCCGGCGGACCTTCGGCGACGTCGCCAACACGGGGGTCCTGGTGCGTGAGGGTCATCGCGACCTGCTGACGGACGACTTCGCCGACCTGGCGGAGGCGACGGCGGCGACGGTCGTGGAGTTCACCCGGGACGGTGCGGACGGCTGGGAGTACCGCCAGATCACCCGCGGCTTCGACGCCGACCCGCAGGAATTCGCGGCGGTGATGGGCGCCCAGCAGGTTTAGCCCTGCGGCGGGCGCACAGGGGCGGCCCAGCGCATACGGAACGGGGGACCCGTGCGGCGCACGGGTCCCCCGTTCCGTATGCGCCACCCCGCTCCCGGCCCGTCGTCGCGGAGGCCCGCGGCTCGAGTTCCGGTGCCATGCCGTCCGCGAGCCAACAAGCCCTCGACATCGCGGCGACGGCCCGAGACGCCGGAGAGGGTGCCGACCATGGTCGGCACCCTCTCTCATGCGTGCTCCGCGCCTCAGCGGCAGATGCTCAGCCGCTCACCGTCGCATCGGACGCGGTCCGCGCGGGCTCAGCTGCAGCCGCTGGTCGAGCCGCAGCCCTCGCAGATGTAGCAGGAGCCGGCGCGCTGCATCTTGGTGCCGCAGGAGAAGCAGAGCGGGGCGTCCGCGCTGATGCCCAGCTGCATCTCGACGAGCTCGGCCGAGGTGTGCGCCTGCTTCGGGGCCGGGACCTCGATCTTGGCGATCGGGGCGGCGACGGCCTTCAGCTCCTGGGCGCGCGGGGCCGACTGGGCCAGGCCCTCGACGTCGACCTCGTCCTCGGTGGGCTCGTAGGAGCCCGTCTCCAGGTGGCGCTGACGCTCCTCGGCGGAGTGGATGCCGAGCGCCGAGCGGGTCTCGAAGGGCAGGAAGTCCAGCGCCAGGCGGCGGAAGATGTAGTCGACGATCGACTGCGCCATCCGCACGTCCGGGTCGTCCGTCATGCCGGCCGGCTCGAAGCGCATGTTGGTGAACTTCGAGACGTACGTTTCGAGCGGGACGCCGTACTGAAGGCCGACCGAGACGGCGATCGAGAAGGCGTCCATCATGCCCGCGAGCGTCGAACCCTGCTTGGACATCTTGAGGAAGACCTCGCCGAGACCGTCGTCCGGGTAGGAGTTCGCGGTCATGTAGCCCTCGGCGCCGCCGACCGTGAAGGAGGTGGTGATCCCCGGGCGGCCCTTCGGCAGGCGCTTGCGGACCGGGCGGTACTCGACGACCTTCTCGACGGCCTCGCGGATCGTCGCCTCGGACTTCGCGGTGACCTCGGCCTTCTCCTCCTCCTTCTTCTTGGCGGAGAGCGGCTGGCCGACCTTGCAGTTGTCGCGGTAGATCGCGAGCGCCTTGACGCCCATCTTCCACGCCTCGAAGTAGACCTCCTCGACGTCCTCGACGGTCGCCGTCTCCGGCAGGTTGACCGTCTTGGAGAGGGCGCCGGAGATCCACGGCTGGATGGCGGCCATCATGCGGACGTGGCCCATCGCGGAGATGGAACGCTCGCCCATGGCGCAGTCGAAGACCTCGTAGTGCTCGGTCTTCAGACCGGGGGCGTCGATCACATTGCCGTGCTCGGCGATGTGGGCGACGATCGCCTCGATCTGCTCCTCCTGGTAACCCAGGCGGCGCAGGGCCTGCGGGACGGTGCCGTTGACGATCTGCATCGAGCCGCCGCCGACCAGCTTCTTGAACTTGACCAGGGCGAGGTCGGGCTCGAGGCCGGTGGTGTCGCAGGACATCGCGAGACCGATGGTGCCGGTCGGGGCGATGACGGACGCCTGGGCGTTGCGGAAGCCGTTCTTGGCGCCGAGGCGGATCACGTCCTGCCAGGCCTCCGTGGCGGCGGCCCAGATCGGCGAGTCCAGGTCGTCCATGCGGACGGCCGTCTCGTTGGCGTCGGCGTGCTGCTTCATGACGCGCTGGTGCGGCTGAGCGTTCTTCGCGTAGCCGTCGTACGCGCCGACGACCGCGGCGAGCTCGGCGGAGCGCCGGTACGAGGTGCCGGTCATCAGCGAGGTGATGGCGCCGGCCAGGGCGCGGCCGCCGTCGGAGTCGTACGCGTGGCCGGTCGCCATCAGCAGGGCGCCGAGGTTGGCGTAGCCGATGCCGAGCTGGCGGAAGGCGCGGGTGTTCTCGCCGATCTTCTGGGTCGGGAAGTCGGCGAAGCAGATGGAGATGTCCATCGCGGTGATGACGAGCTCGACGACCTTGGCGAAGCGCTCGACGTCGAAGGACTGGTTGCCCTTGCCGTCGTCCTTGAGGAACTTCATCAGGTTCAGCGAGGCGAGGTTGCAGGACGTGTTGTCCAGGTGCATGTACTCGCTGCACGGGTTCGAGCCGTTGATCCGGCCGGACTCGGGGCAGGTGTGCCAGTGGTTGATCGTGTCGTCGTACTGGATGCCCGGGTCGGCGCAGGCCCACGCGGCCTCGGCCATCTTGCGGAACAGCGACTTGGCGTCGACCTGCTCGATGACCTCGCCGGTCATGCGGGCGCGCAGACCGAACTTCCCGCCGGTCTCGACGGCCTTCATGAACTCGTCGTTCACGCGGACGGAGTTGTTGGCGTTCTGGTACTGGACGGACGTGATGTCGTCGCCGCCCAGGTCCATGTCGAAGCCCGCGTCACGGAGGGCGCGGATCTTCTCCTCCTCCTTGACCTTGGTCTCGATGAAGTCCTCGATGTCCGGGTGGTCGACGTCGAGGATGACCATCTTGGCCGCGCGGCGGGTGGCGCCGCCCGACTTGATCGTTCCTGCGGACGCGTCGGCGCCGCGCATGAAGGAGACCGGGCCGGAGGCGTTGCCGCCGGAGGAGAGCAGCTCCTTGGAGGAGCGGATGCGGGAGAGGTTCAGGCCGGCGCCGGAGCCGCCCTTGAAGATCATGCCCTCTTCCTTGTACCAGTCGAGGATCGACTCCATGGAGTCGTCGACGGACAGGATGAAGCAGGCGGAGACCTGCTGCGGCTGGGGCGTGCCGACGTTGAACCACACCGGGGAGTTGAAGCTGAAGATCTGGTGCAGGAGGGCGTAGGCCAGCTCGTGCTCGAAGATCTCGGCGTCGGCGGGCGAGGCGAAGTAGCCGTACTCCTCGCCGGCCTTGGTGTAGGTCTTAACGATCCGGTCGATGAGCTGCTTGAGACCGGTCTCGCGCTGCGGGGTGCCGACGGCCCCGCGGAAGTACTTGCTGGTGACGATGTTGACCGCGTTCACCGACCAGAAGTCGGGGAACTCGACGCCACGCTGCTCGAAGTTGACCGAGCCGTCGCGCCAGTTGGTCATGACGACGTCACGACGCTCCCAGACCACCTCTTCGTACGGATGCACGCCGGGGGTGGTGTGGATGCGCTCGATACGCAGGCCCTTGCTCGCCTTGGTTCCCTTGGCGCGGGAACCACGTGCCGGACCGCTCGCCGTCTCTGTCATGCCGCCTCCCATATACGGGCAAAACACCTCGTGGCGCCCAGATAATCCCAAGGCACCATCTTCTGTACTGCTGTCTGTACTGCTGCCACGAGCGCCGCACACGGCACCCGGGGCACGTATTTGTCGGCCGCTCCCGCGACCGGTCGCCGGGCCTTCGCGGGCCCGGCCTCGCCGCTCAGTCGGCGGCGACGGCGGGAACGGGGACCTCGGGGGTCGCTCCGGTCCCGCATTCCTCAGCGGGAGGCCGCTCGCGGAGCTCCGCGATGGCGGCCTCGAAGTCCTCCAGGCTGTCGAAAGCCTTGTACACCGATGCGAAGCGCAGGTACGCGACGAGGTCGAGTTCCTGCAGGGGGCCGAGAATGGCCAGCCCGACGTCGTGGGTGGTCAGCTCGGCGCTGCCGGTGGCGCGCACCGCCTCCTCGACCCGCTGGCCGAGCTGGGCGAGGGCGTCCTCGGTGACGGGTCGCCCCTGGCACGCCTTGCGCACGCCGGAGATGACCTTGGTACGGCTGAAGGGCTCGGTGACACCCGCCCGCTTGATCACCATGAGTGACGCGGTCTCCACCGTGGTGAAGCGGCGGGAGCAGTCGGGGCACTGGCGCCGGCGTCGGATCGACGTCCCGTCGTCGGTGGTGCGACTGTCGACGACGCGGCTGTCAGGGTGCCTGCAGAAGGGGCAATGCATGGCTCCGACCCTCCCTCACGGCACGACTGAATAGCCTCGCCAGGCCCGGTCAAGGCCCCTCGAAGCAGCCACCAGCATAGGCGATGCGCGACCCCCCGGTTGACCGGGGAACCACAACTTCTGGGTGGCCGTCAGCATCCAACCACTAGATCTGGTGTTGAGACGCCAATCCGACACAACGCGCGTGTCGCACGCCTGTCGCGCGTCCAGGAACACCGGGGATCGGCGAAGAGCGTACGGGAAGGCGCACGCGAGCCCCGCAGGGGGACCGGCACGACGCGACGCCCGTACACGGGGTTCCACGGTTTCGGGGGCCCCTGGTGCGACACTGAGGGCCTGACCCACCCCCCTGGCGATCCGGCGGCGGCGGTACCGTAATGGACCGAATTACCACCGGGACCGGGCCCGTATATACACCCAGTCACAGGTACGCGTAAGGCAATCTGCGATTTTTCACTCGAACGTGTGTTTGGCGCAACCTTTCGAAAGCTACTACCGTTGTCCAGCCAGGGAGACCATTCGAGAGGGGCCGACGACGTGACCACCACCGCAGACAGTGCCACCATCACTGCCCAGGACCGCTCCCAGAGCCGACTCGAGCCGGTGCATGCCATGAACGACGCAGCCACGAACCCGGAAGGGCTCGATCCCTCGCGCCCCGCGCGGTCGCTGCCCGGCCGACCTCCCGGCATCAGGGCGGACAGCTCGGGCCTCACTGACCGGCAGCGCCGGGTCATCGAGGTCATCCGGGACTCGGTCCAGCGACGCGGCTACCCGCCGTCGATGCGCGAGATCGGCCAGGCCGTGGGGCTGTCCAGCACGTCGTCCGTGGCGCACCAGCTCATGGCTCTGGAGCGCAAGGGCTTCCTGCGCCGCGACCCGCACCGGCCGCGCGCGTACGAGGTGCGCGGCTCGGACCAGCCGAGCACCCAGCCGACCGACACCACGGGCAAGCCCGCCGCGTCGTACGTCCCCCTGGTCGGCCGGATCGCGGCAGGCGGCCCCATCCTCGCCGAGGAGTCGGTCGAGGACGTCTTCCCGCTCCCCCGCCAGCTGGTCGGCGACGGCGAGCTGTTCGTCCTCAAGGTCGTCGGCGACTCGATGATCGAGGCCGCGATCTGCGACGGCGACTGGGTGACCGTGCGCCGCCAGCCCGTCGCGGAGAATGGCGACATCGTCGCCGCGATGCTGGACGGCGAGGCGACTGTGAAGCGCTTCAAGCGCGAGGACGGCCACGTCTGGCTGCTCCCGCACAACGCGGCGTACCAGCCGATCCCTGGCGACGAGGCCACCATCCTCGGCAAGGTCGTCGCCGTGCTGCGACGGGTGTGACCACACCCCGTCGGCCCTGAGCCGGGCCCCGGGACCCCCTGCGCCGGTCCCGGGGCCCTGTTGTGTCCTCAGACCTCAGCCACGTCAGGCCTCGGCCGTCTTCGCGGCGGCGTCGATCGCGGAGAGCGACTTGCGGACCTGGTTGCGGTCCGTCGTGTACCAGAAGTCCGGCATCGAGGCCTTCAGGTAGCTGCCGTAGCGGGCCGTGGCCAGCCGGGGGTCCAGCACGGCGACGACGCCACGGTCCCCCGTGGCCCGTACGAGCCGGCCGGCGCCCTGCGCCATGAGCAGCGCCGCATGCGTCGCCGCGACGGCCATGAAGCCGTTGCCGCCCGCCTCCTCCACGGCCTTCTGCCGGGCGCTCATCAGCGGGTCGTCGGGGCGCGGGAAGGGGATCTTGTCCATGACGACCAGCTGGCAGTTGGGCCCCGGCACGTCCACGCCCTGCCAGAGCGACAGCGTGCCGAACAGGCAGGTCTGCGGGTCGACGGCGAATGCCTTGATCAGCTCGCCGAGGGTGTCCTCGCCCTGGAGCAGCACCGGGAACTCGGGGATCCGGGTGCGCAGCTCCTCCGCCGCCAGCTGCGCCGCGCGCATCGAGGAGAACAGCCCCAGCGTCCGCCCACCGGCCGCCTGGATCAGCTCGGTCAGCTCGTCCAGCATGTCCGTGCGGTCGCCGTCCCTGGCCGGCTTGGCCAGGTGCTTCGCGACGTACATGATCCCCTGCTTCGGGTAGTCGAACGGCGAGCCGACGTCGATGCCCTTCCACACCGGGATGTCGTCGCCCTCCGTGCCCTCCGGGGCGAGCCCGAGTGAGGCCCCCACGCCGTTGAAGTCACCGCCGAGCTTCAGGGTCGCCGAGGTCAGGACCACCGACCGCTCGGCGAAGAGCTTCTCGCGCAGCAGGCCCGAGACGGAGAGCGGGGCCACCCGCAGCGAGGCTCCGAAGCGGTCGTGCCGCTCGTACCAGACGACGTCGTACTCGGAGCCGTGCGTGATCCGCTCGGCGACGCCGTGCACCGACTCCACCGAGGCCAGGGCCTGCTTGCGGACGGCGTCCTCGTCCTGGACCGACTTGTCGCGTGTCGTGCCCAAGGCGCTGATCACGTTCCGGGAGGCGTCGCGCAGCGCCATCATGGCGTAGCCGAGGTCCTCGGGGATCTCCTCCAGGCGGCCCGGCAGGGCCAGCTCCATCAGCCGCTCGAAGCCCTCCGCGGCGGTCTGCAGCTGGTCCGCGATCTTCTCGTCCACCAGCTTCGCGGCCCGCTTCACGGCGCGGTTCACCTGGCTCGGGGTGAGCTCGCCGGTGGCGACACCGGTGACCCGGGAGACCAGCTCGTGGGCCTCGTCGACGATCAGCACCTCGTGCTGCGGCAGGACCGGGGCGCCCTCGATCGCGTCGATGGCGAGCAGCGCGTGGTTGGTCACCACCACCTCGGCGAGCTTGGCGCGCTCGCGCGCCGCCTCGGCGAAGCACTCCGCGCCGTACGCGCACTTGGTCGCGCCCAGGCACTCGCGGGAGGAGACCGAGACCTGTGCCCAGGCGCGGTCCGAGACACCCGGCGTCATGTCGTCCCGGTCGCCGGTCTCCGTCTCGTCCGCCCAGTCCCGCAGCCGGAGCAGGTCCTGGCCCAGCTTGCTGGTGGGCGCGGCCGCCTCGAACGGATCGAAGAGGCCCTCCTCCTCGTCCTGCGGCACGCCCTCGTGGAGGCGGTGCAGGCACAGGTAGTTCGACCGCCCCTTGAGCATCGCGAACTCGGGACGGCGGCGCAGCTGCGGGTGCAGCGCGTCGACCGTCCGTGGCAGGTCGCGCTCGACGAGCTGGCGCTGGAGCGCCAGGGTGGCCGTGGCGACGACCACGCGCTCCCCGTGCGCGAGCGCGGGCACCAGGTAGCCGAGCGACTTACCCGTGCCGGTGCCGGCCTGGACCAGCAGGTGGGAGTTGTCGTCGATGGCTTCGGCGACCGCCTCGGCCATGGCGACCTGGCCGGGCCGCTCCATGCCGCCCACGGCGGAGACGGCGGCATGGAGGAGATCGGGGAGGGATGGCTTCGTCATAGCCGGACCAGCCTACGGGGCCCCACTGACAATCCGGTCACGCGAACGCCCGGGCGAATCGATCAGGCCAGCGGATTGGCGACGGTGCCGTGCACGGCCGCGTGCGGCCGCTCGGGCCGGTCCCGGTAGCCGTCCATGTGCAGCCGGTTGCGGTTGAGGCAGAGCCGCTCGATCCGCGGGGTGAGCAGGTCGAAGAGCTCGAACCGTTCCTTCAGCTCGGGGAAGCGGGCCTGGTGGCGCAGGATCTCGGCGCGTACCAGCTCCCAGAATTCACCTTCGGGCACGTCCAGTTGCTCCTCGCAGAGCGGGGCGAGGTAGCGGAAGACGCCGACGAAGAGGCCGGAGTGGATGAACTGGGTGAGGAAGGCGGGCTCCTCGGTGAGCAGGACGGCCCGTACGTCGTCCGGCATGGCGTCGTGCTCGGGCAGCGGCCGGGCGCTGATGTTCACGTCGTCGACGAAGTCCTTGATCGCCAGACGTACCGGGACGTCGTGGTCGTCGTAGACCACGATCGCGTTCTCGCCGTGCGGCGAGAAGACCGTGCCGTACCGGTAGAGGAAGTGCAGCAGGGGCGGGAGCAGGGCGGCGAAGAGACGCTGGAGCCAGGCCCCGGGGGCGAGCCCGGAGCGGGAGACGAGTTCCGCGACGAAGGCCCGGCCGTCCGGGTCGGTGTGGAGCAGGGACGCGAGCGTGCGGGCCCGCTCTCCTGGCGGGAGCCGGAGCGGCTCGCGCCAGATCGCGCCGAGGAGTTCCTTGTACTGGTACGGGACCTCGGGCAGCCGGTCGTAGAGGGGGTGCTCGACGGTCACGGAGGCGACCTCGCCGAGCAGGATCACACCGCACTCGTCGCGCAGGAAGGGGTCGGCGTCGCGCAGGCCGTGCACCCAGGCGGTGACCGCCGGGGCGGCGAGCGTGCGCTCGGTCGGCAGTCCGCGCCAGACGAGTGTGTTCAGCACGGACAGCGGCAGCTTCACGGTGTGCCGGTCGGGCCTGCTGGTGTTGAGGAAGGTCCGGACGGACTGCTGCGGGACACGCAGGTCGTCGTCGGCGGGGAGCGGCACCACGCGGCCTTCGGCGACGGCGGGGGCGTAGAGCGGGAGCAGGATCTCGTCCCACTGCCAGGGGTGGACGGGCAGGAACAGGTACCTGTCGGGGTCCAGGCCCCGGTCGCGCAGCACGCCGTGGAACCGTTCCCGCACCGCCGGGTCCAGTTCGCGCTCGTAGAGGTGGGCGGGGGTGGCCAGGGCCTGGGTGCCGCGGTACGCGGCGAGCCCGGTGTCGACGGCGATCCACGGGAGCCGGGTGGCGCGCCGGGCCTCGGGGGTCCAGCGGGCGGCGTCGCCGGCGGAGAAGCCGATGCGGCCCTTGTTGACGACGATCCAGGGGTGGCCGGTCTGATGGCCCTCGAGTTCCGCGTAGCCGAGGTCGGCGAGCCGGGCGGCGTCGAGCGCCGTGTGGTCGAGCCGGGCGTCGGCCGCGAGCGTGGTGGTCAGCTCGCGGATCAGGTGGCCGAGGGTGGCCCCGTCGAGTCCGAGGCCGTGGCGGGCCCGGACGAGGAAGTCGAGCGGGTCGGTGAGGCGGGCGCCGTCCCGGGTGACCGACCCGGGGTCGACGAGCCAGTGGCCGTAGCTGCCGCGGCGGGCGGTGAAGGAGAGTTCGGAGCCGTCGTCGAGGCGGAGGACGTAGGCGGTCCGGCCCGCCGCGGTTCCGGCTCCGGCTGCGGCTCCGCCGTCTGTGCGCGGTTCCGGTTCGACGAGCTCCTCGTACGCGAACTCCCCGAGCATCTTGGCGAGCAGCCGGGCGGAGGCGCGGGTCCAGGCCGCCGGGTTCAGTTCGGGCGGCGCGAGCAGTGGTGCGGAGTCGTGGGTGGCAGGGGACGTCGGCACGGGGACTCCTCGGTGTGGGAACCGCTGTGGGTGGCGCGGTGTATGCGGGACGGCGGGGTGTTCACAGCACGTGCCGCAGGGCGCGGTCGCGGACCATGAGCGCGGCGCGCTTGTCGGGGAGCTCCAGCTCCGCGGAGTAGCGGAATCCGGCGCTCAGGAAGGCGGACACGGAGGGGGTGTTGCGGATGTCGGGTTCGGCCAGGACGCGGGTGCAGCGCGGCCGGTGGTCGAGTACGAGGTCGGCGACGGCGCGGAGCAGGACGGTGCCGAGGCCGCGGCCCCGGTCGGCGCCGCCGCCGATGAGGAGGTGGACGCCGGTGTCGTGCGGGCGGGCCGTGTAGTGGCGGGCCAGCGGGTCCAGGTCGGCGCGGTAGATCTCGAAGTAGCTCATGGGCGTGCCGTCGAGGACGCCGAGGCAGGGGACGCTGCGCCCGTCTCCGTCGAGTTGGGCCCGCAGGTGGTCGGCGGTGACGCTCTCGGGGCCCGCGAGCTCCCAGAAGGCGGCGACCACGGGATCGTTCATCCAGCTGGCGACGGTCGCGAGGTCCCGCTCGATCCGCACCGGCCTGAGCCGGAAGGTGCCGGCGGGTGTGGTCGCGGGGCCCCAGGCGGCGACCGAGTCGAGCAGGTCGTCGTCGGCGTCGGGCGGTCCGCTCTCGGCCGCCGCGAAGAGCGCCAGGAAGTCGGCGGGCAGCCGCAGTTCCAGGGTGGTGTCGTCCGCGCCCGGGGCGGACGGCCGGCGGGGCGGTACTCCGGTGTCGGTGCGCGCATCGGTGGGAGGCACGAGGGCGCTCTCCTCTCGGCGGGTGGACAGGGTTCTGAAGTGGGTCAGGAACGGAGCGGGTTGGTGACGGTGACGTAGACGGACTGGGTGTCGACGGGGCCGACGAGTTCGTCGAGGCCGTGCAGCCGGGTCAGCAGGTTGGCCTTGCAGCGCAGGGTGGCGGCCTCCAGGAGGCGGTGCGGCAGCGGGGAGCCGAGGCCGGTGTTGGCACCGAGGAACTGGCGGAAGGCGGCGAGCAGGACGCGCTCGTCGGCGAGCCGCTGGGCTCCGAACGCGCCGATGAGGCCGAGGACGTTGTTGATGCCGAGGTAGTAGGCGAAGCGTTCGTCGGTGACCTGGTCGGAGACGAAGGTGTCGCTGGCGCCGCCGATGCCGGGCAGGCGCTTCTCCAGGTCCTCGCGGTGGGACTCGCGGAAGTAGTAGCCCTGGTTGTCGCGGTAGCGGCCGCCGGTCGGCCAGCCCTCGCTGTCGAGCAGCACGAGGGTGTTCTGCTGGTGGGCCTCCAGGGCGACGCCCGCGGCGCCGTCGAGCCAGAGCACGGGGCGGACGACGTGGTCGAGGTAGCGCAGGAACCACTCGGCGGCGACGGCGCCGGTGGGCCGGCCGGTGCGGGCGGCGAGGCGGATGACCAGGTCGGCGAGGCGGGAGCGCATCCGGGTGCTGCCGGGCCAGGGCCTCGGGGCGGTGAGCGCGGCGATGCAGACGGCGTCGTCGCCGGGGCCGAAGGGGTTGTGCCGGATCATCACGTCGAGTCCGGGCACCGGAACGCCGGCCGGGGTGTCGACGGCGAGCCAGGCGGGGTCGCGGACGATGTCGAAGCCGGGGTTGGCCGCCTGCCACTGCTCGGCGAGACCGGTGCGGAGCAGCCGGTGGACCTCGACGCCGCGGTGGAGTTCCTTGCGCAGGTTCTCGCGGCGGGAGTTGGTGATCCGGACGCCGAGCGAGAGCTTGAGCATCGCCCGGGCGTCCGGGCGGTGCACGGTGCGCACCGAGGAGGTGGGGTGCCAGGGGCGGCCGTGCGGGCCGAGGTCGTGGAGCAGGCCGGCGTCGAGGAGGGCGGCGACGGCGGGGCGGTGCAGGAGTTCGCGGGCCTGCCAGGGGTGCAGCGGCAGCGGAACGGTTCCGTCGGGGAGTGCGAGCCCTTCGGCGAAGCCGGTGGCGAGCTGCTCGGCGGAGACGGGCCGGCCCTGCTCGGTCCAGGCGGAGTCGGTGGCCAGGACGGAATGGTCGACGGCCATCCAGTGCAGCGGGAAGGAGCCGTGGAGTTCCGGCGAGTAGAGCCGGGCCTCCGCCTCGGAGAGCCCTTCGCGGCTCTTCGGGGTGGGGTGCAGCGGGTGACCGAGCAGCAGGGACTGTTCGGCGGCGAGGAAGAGGTCGGCGGCCGGCGGCGGCGCGGGGTCGTGGCGCCGGGCGACGATGAAGTCGGCGGTGCGGCGGACCGAGTCGGCGACGCGACCGACGAGCTCGGTGCCCTCGGGGCGGCCGCTCTCCCGGCCGATGAGCGCGGCGACGGTGACGGCGTCGACGGGCGGGGCGCTGCGCGGGGCGTTCTCCAGGGCGGGCGACCCGAAGCGGTGCCAGCCGGTGGGCGACCAGTAGCGGACGGGGACGAGCAGGGCGGCGCCGCTGGCGTCGAGGGGGATGCGCAGGACGTCGGCCGCGGGGGCGGGCAGGTTCTTCTCCCGTACCCAGCAGCGGAGCAGGTTCTCGAGGGCCGCCGCGTCCGCGGCCCGTTCGGGGTCCGGGTGGTCGAGGAGGTCGTCGCCGAGCGCACTCGCGGGCTGCGGTGCCGGAGCGGACTGCGGTGCGGGATGCGGTGCCGGAGCGGACTGCGGTGCGCCCGTGGGCCGGGGCTCGTACGGGCCGGAGTGCTGGCGCGGGACGGTGACCTGTTCGACGGCGAGCGGGCCGCGGGGTCCGGCGGGGGGACGGCCTCGGTCGTCGGACGCTTCGGGGGCGGGGCTGGCGTTCACGGGGACTTCCTTGCGATGGGCCCGGTTCGGTACGGGTTCAGTGGGACGGTCCGGTGTCGTTCCGGTGGTGCCCGGCGCGCTCGGCTGCGGCCAGGGCGTCGGCGAACCGGTCGAGGACGGCCACGGCCTGTTCGTCGGTGAGGGTGAGTGGGGGGAGGAGACGGACGACGGCGTTGCTCCGGCCGCCGAGTTCGACGATCAGCCCGCGGTCGAGACAGGCGCGCTGGACGGCGGCAGCGAGCTCGGGTGCGGGCGGCGGGACGGTGGCGGCCGGATCGTCGGCGTCCGGGTCCACGAGTTCGACGCCGATCATGAGGCCCCGGCCGCGTACGTCGCCGATGCAGGGGTGCGCGGTGGCGAGGCCCTGGAGCCGAGCGAGCATGCGGGCGCCGAGGGTGGCCGCGCGGTCGGCGAGGGCGTTCTCCCGGACGTACGCGAGGGTGGCCGCGCCCGCCGCCATGGCGAGCTGGTTGCCCCGGAAGGTGCCGGCGTGGGCGCCGGGCTGCCAGGCGTCGAGCGACGACCGGTAGACGACGACGGCGAGCGGCAGCGAGCCGCCGATGGCCTTGGAGAGGACCATCACGTCGGGCACGACGCCGCTGTGCTCGACGGCCCAGAAGGCGCCGGTGCGCCCGACGCCGGTCTGCACCTCGTCGGCGATCAGCGGGATGCCGCGCTCCTCGGTGATCCTCCGCATCCGGCGCAGCCACGCGTCGGGGGCGGGGATGACGCCACCCTCGCCCTGGACGGGTTCGAGGATCATCGCGGCCGGGGTGCCGGCGCCGCTCTTGGGGTCGTCGAGGAGGTTCTCGGTCCAGCGCGCGCCGAGTTCGGCCCCGCGGTCGCCGCCGACACCGAACGGGCAGCGGTAGTCCTGCGGGTAGGGCAGCCGGGTGACCCGTACGTCGGGGGCGCCGCCGGAGGCGTCGAGCGCGCCGGCCGTCATGCCGTGGTACGCGCCGGTGAAGGCGAGCAGTCCGCTGCGGCCTGTGGCGGTGCGGGCGAGTTTGAGGGCGGCCTCGACGGCGTCGGTGCCGGCCGGTCCGCAGAACTGGATGCGGGCGTCGTCGGCGAGGGGGCCCGGCAGGGTGGCGAACAGCTCGGTGGTGAAGGCGTCCTTGACCGGGGTGGCGAGGTCGAGGACGTGCAGCGGGGCGCCGGAGTCGATGACCTTCTTGATGGCTTCGAGGACCACGGGGTGGTTGTGGCCCAGGGCGAGGGTGCCCGCGCCGGACAGGCAGTCCAGGTAGCGCCGGCCGTCGGCGCCCTCGATGGTCAGGCCCCGGGCGCGGACCGGGACGATCGGCAGCGAGCGGGCGTAGGTGCGGGCGGCCGACTCGCGCAGCGACTGCCGCCGCAGGATGCCCTCGTACCCCTCGCGCCCCTCCCCTCCCTGGTGTTCCTTCCCCCCACGTGGGTGCGGACGTACCGCCGGAGCTGGTTCGGTCACGGCCACGGTGTCGTGTCCTCCCGCTGTAACAGTCGTGATGCACATCGCTGTGTCCCCCGTACGTACCAACGACGCGGGAAGCTCTGGGCCACGGGCAGGGGGCAAGTTCCTTGGAACGGCCGGAACCGTCGACCTCGCGCATGCCGTCCCCACCGGCGCGGGCATAGTGGGGCCTTGCACTCATCGACGTAGTCCCAGGGGGATCACTTCATGCGACCGATTCGTCCGCTGCTGGCCGCAGCATCCGCCGTCGCGGCGCTGACGCTGACGGCCACCGCCTGCGGTCCGACCGAAGACGACGCGCAGAACAAGCCCAGCGCACCCGCGTCCCAGCCCGGCACGGACAAGATCCAGATCCCGCAGGATCTGAGGGACCGGCTCAAGGAGCACGGGATCGATCTGGACAAGTGGCGCGGTGGCGAGTGGAAGAACTGGGACCGCGAGAAGTGGCTGCGTGAGGCCAAGGACTACGTCAACCCGATCATCGAGGACCTCTGGGACCCGGACCGGATGCGCGATGCGGAGCGTCCCGACAAGCCGGTGAAGGAGGAGGACATCTCGGGCGACGAGGGGGTCACCGACCCGACCCCGCTGCCGGTGCGGGCGAAGAACGTGAAGACGCCGTACCACGACAACGCCGCCGAGTCCGGGAAGGTCTTCTTCGACGGCCCCGAGGGGTCCATGGTCTGCTCCGCGACGGTGGTCCAGGACCCGGCGCGCCCCGGCAAGTCCAACATGGTCTGGACGGCGGGGCATTGCGTCCACGCGGGCAAGAAGGGCGGCTGGTACCGCAACATCGTCTTCGTGCCCTCGTACAACAACAGCGGCAAGCCGACCTCCGAGCTGGAGAAGGCCAGCCGCGAGGAGATCGCGCCGTACGGCGTGTGGTGGGGCGACTGGGCGAAGACCTCCGAGCAGTGGATCTCCCAGGGCGGGGCCACCGGCGGTCAGGGCGCGCCGTACGACTTCGCGGTCATCCACGTGACTCCGGAGAAGGGCAGCGGCGGCAAGTCGCTGGAGGAGACGGTCGGTTCGGCGCTCCCGGTGGAGTTCAACGCGCCGGCGGTGCCGAAGATCGCCGCGATGAAGGCGACCGGGTACCCGGCGGCGCCGCCGTACGACGGCCAGAAGCTGTTCCAGTGCAAGGACAAGCCGGGCCGGCTGACCATCAAGGCCGAGCAGCCGACGATGTACCGGATCGGCTGCACGATGACCGGCGGTTCGTCGGGCGGCGGCTGGGTGGCCACCGGCAAGGACGGGAAGCCCGCGCTGGTGTCGAACACCTCGATCGGCCCGGTGACGGCGGGTTGGCTGGCCGGTCCGCGGCTGGGCAAGGAGGCGCAGGCCGTGTACGACGCGGTGAGCCGGAAGTACGCGGGTCAGTAGGCGCGTTGCGCGGTGAATGATCGGTGAAGGAGGCGGGCGGGGCGGGGGCCGGTGGGGTTTCGCCCGTCTCCGCCCGGCATACTGTGCAGCGCTCATGACGCGTCCATGTCCACCTCTGGACGCGCTGCACGTATCTCAGGGGGATCGAACTCATGCGTTCCGCACGACCACTGCCCGCCGTTCTCGGCGGCCTGGCCCTGGCGCTGGCACTGACGGCCACCGCCTGCGGCCCGACCGACCCGACGGCCGACAAGCCCGCCGGTGGCGCCGGCGCTTCCAGCCCGGCCGCCGCCGGTGAGGGCGACGGCGCCCTTCCCAAGGACCTCGCCGACAAACTCAAGAAGCACGGCGTCGACCCGGACAAGTGGAAGAACGGCGCCTGGAAGAACTGGGACAAGGAGACCTGGCTCCGCGAGGCCCAGGACTTCGTCAACCCGGTCATCGAGGGGCTCTGGGACCCGGAGCGCATGAAGTCGGCGAAGAGCCCGGACCCGACGATCTCGGCCAAGTCGACCAGTTCCGGCGCCACCGCCCCGGAGCCGCGTCCCGTCCGGGCACAGCGGGAGAAGACGCCGTACCACAAGAACGCCGCCCCGGTCGGCAAGATCTTCTTCGACTCGCCGCAGGGCCACATGGTCTGCTCCGGCACGATCGTGAAGGACCCGCGCCGGCCCGGTAAGTCCAACCTCGTCTGGACGGCGGGCCACTGCGTCCACGCGGGCAAGAAGGGCGGCTGGTACCGCAACATCACCTTCGTCCCGGCCTACAACGACCTCGGCAAGTCGGCCTCGGCGCTGAACAACGCGCAGCCGCACGAGATCGCGCCGTACGGCCAGTACTGGGCCGACTGGGCCGTGACCTCGGGCGACTGGATCCAGAGCGGTGGCACCAACGCCGCCTGGCCGTACGACTACGCCGTGCTGCACGTGAAGCCGGAGCGGGGCGGGAAGTCCCTGGAGGAGACCGTCGGCGTGGCACTGCCGATCGACTTCTCGGCGCCGACGCCGGCCGCGGCGGGCTACATGGGCGCCTGGGGCTACCCGGCGGCTCCCCCGTACAACGGTCTGATCATGCACAAGTGCATCGACCGGCCCGTCGGGCTCAGCACCGCACCGGCCACGCCCACGATGTACTGGATCGGCTGCACCATGACCGGTGGCTCCTCCGGCGGCGGCTGGATCCGCACGATGCCGAACGGGAAGCCGGCGCTGGTGTCGAACACCTCGATCGGCCCGGCCGGCGGCAACGGCTGGCTGGCGGGACCGCAGCTCGGGCGCGGCGCCAAGGACGCGCACGACATGGTCAGCAAGAAGTTCGCCCGCTGACCCGTAGGGGACCGATAGCGGAAGGCCCGCTCCCTCCTCGCAAGGAGGGAGCGGGCCTTCCGCCGTTCTGCGCGGCGCGTACGAGTCGGTACGCGCCGCGTACGCGCGTCAGTACGCGGCCGGGACGAACGGCGCCAGGAGCGCCGCCAGTTCCTCGTGCACCTGCGCCTTGATGTGCGTGCCTTCCGGCGTGTGCTCCTCGGAGAGCACCTCGCCCTCGGCGTGCACCCGCGAGACGAGTCCGCCCTGGGTGTACGGCACGAGCGCGTCGATCTCGACCTGCGGCCGCGGCAGTTCGCGGTCGATCAGCGCGAGCAGTTCGTCGATGCCCTCGCCGGTACGGGCCGAGACGGCGATGACGTGCTTCTCGATGCGCAGCAGCCGCTGCAGCACCAGCGGGTCGGCCGCGTCCGCCTTGTTGACGACCACGACCTCCGGCACGTCGACCGCGCCGACGTCCCGGAACACCTCGCGCACGGCGGCGAGCTGCTCCTCCGGGGCCGGGTGCGAGCCGTCCACCACGTGCAGGATCAGGTCGGAGTCGCCGACCTCCTCCATGGTGGAGCGGAACGCCTCGACCAGGTGGTGCGGCAGGTGCCGGACGAAGCCGACCGTGTCGGCCAGGGTGTAGACCCGGCCACCGGGCGTCTCGGCCCGGCGGACGGTCGGGTCGAGGGTGGCGAACAGCGCGTTCTCCACCAGCACGCCCGCACCGGTCAGCCGGTTGAGCAGGGACGACTTGCCGGCGTTGGTGTAGCCGGCGATCGCCACCGACGGAACCTTGTTCCGCCGGCGCTCCTGGCGCTTGACGTCGCGGCCGGTCTTCATCTCCGCGATCTCCCGGCGCATCTTCGCCATCTTCTCGCGGATCCGACGCCGGTCGGTCTCGATCTTGGTCTCACCGGGACCACGGGTGGCCATGCCGCCACCGCCGCCGCCACCCATCTGCCGGGAGAGCGACTGACCCCAGCCACGCAGCCGCGGCAGCATGTACTGCATCTGCGCGAGCGCGACCTGCGCCTTGCCCTCTCGGGACTTGGCGTGCTGGGCGAAGATGTCGAGGATCAGGGCGGTCCGGTCGACCACCTTCACCTTGACGACGTCTTCGAGGGCGATCAACTGACCGGGGCTGAGCTCACCGTCGCAGACCACCGTGTCCGCGCCGGTCTCGAGCACGATGTCGCGCAGCTCGCGCGCCTTGCCCGAGCCGATGAAGGTGGCCGGGTCAGGCTTGTCGCGGCGCTGGATCACGCCGTCGAGTACGAGGGCGCCCGCCGTCTCGGCGAGTGCCGCGAGCTCCGCGAGGGAGTTCTCCGCGTCCTGAACCGTCCCCGAGGTCCATACGCCGACCAGCACCACACGCTCCAGGCGCAGCTGCCGGTACTCGACCTCGGTGACGTCCTCGAGCTCGGTGGAGAGGCCCGCGACGCGCCGGAGCGCGGCACGCTCGGAGCGGTCGAACTGGTCGCCGTCCCGCTCTCCGTCGATCTCGTGGCTCCAGGCGACGTCCTCTTCCATCAGGGCATCGGCCCGAAGGCTCTCGGTGCGGGTGGTGTCCGCGAAGCTCTGCTTGTCCTGGGAAGGGGATGAAGAGGAGGTCATTGGATCCTTTACGTCGATGGAAAGTCGGTTACGTCGATCACAACGGGTAACGGGCGGAAAAGATTCCCGGGCCCGGCCCCGTCGCCGACCTGAAGATGGTGACACGGCCGGACAGGAGCCGTCATCCGGGTTTCGCCGCGGTGACGGGAGCGCTGCGCCAGTCCGGGTGTCCCGGCATCGCAGGAGTCTTCTTCCCGTACAGCCATGCCTTGAAGAAGGCGGTGAGGTCACGGCCCGCGATCTCGCCGGCGAGCGCCGCGAAGTCGTCGGTGGTGGCGGTGCCGTCCCGGTGGTCGGCGACCCAGCGCCGCTCGAGCTGCTCGAAGGCCTCGGTGCCGATCTCCTGGCGCAGGGCGTAGAACACGAGGGCGCTGCCGTCGTAGACCACCGGACGGAACAGACTGATCTTCTGGCCGGGGGACGGCGGCTCCGGCGCGGCCGGCGGGCCGCCCGCGGCGCGCCAGCCGTCGGAGGCGCCGTACGCGGCCTTCATGCGCCGCTCCAGGGACTTGCCGGCGGTCTCGTCGGCGTACAGCGCCTCGTACCAGCTGGCGTGGCCCTCGTTGAGCCACAGGTCCGACCAGCGCCGCGGCGAGACACTGTCGCCGAACCACTGGTGGGCCAGCTCGTGCACCATGACCGACTCGACGAGCCAGGCGGGATAGCGCCGGTCGGTGAAGAGCCGGCGCTCGAAGAGCGAGAGGGTCTGGGTCTCCAGCTCGAAGCCGGTCTCGGCGTCGGCAACGACCAGACCGTAGTTCTCGAAGGGGTAGGGGCCGATCTTCCCCTCCATCCATTCCAGCTGCTCGGGGGTCTTGCGCAGCCAGGGCTCCAGGACCTTCTCGTCGGCGGCGGGCACCACGTCCCGCACGGGCAGGCCGTGCGGCCCGGTCCGGTGCAGCACGGTGGAGCGGCCGATGGACACCTGGGCGAGCTCGGTGGCCATGGGGTGGGTGGTGCGATAGGACCACGTGGTGGTCGCGCCGTGCTCGGTGCGACCGACGGCCAGACCGTTGGCGACGGCGGTCAGGGTGCTGGGGGCGGTGACGCGGAAGGTGAAGTACGCCTTGTCGGCCGGGTGGTCGTTGGACGGGAAGACCCGGTGGGCGGCGTCGGCCTGGTTGGCCATGGCCAGGCCGTCGGAGGTGCGGACCCAGCCGCCGGTGTCGGCGGGTCCGGAGGGGTCGCTGGTGTGGGTGACGCTGATCCTCAGCGTGTCCCCGCGCTCGATCCGCTCCTCGGGGGTGATCACCAGGTCCTCGCCGCTGGTGCTGTACGCGGCGGGGGCGCCGTTGACCCGGACGGAGCGGACGGTGCCGTGCGTGAAGTCGAGGTTGAGGCGGTCCAGGCTCTCGGTGGCGATCGCCTCGATGCCGGTGACCGCGTCCAGGGGTTCGGTGTTCTTCCCCGGGTACGTGAGGTCGATGTCGTACGCGAGGACGTCGTATCCGGGGTTGCCGAGGTGCGGGAAGAGCGGGTCGCCGATGCCGAGCGGGTCGGCAGCGGGCAGCGCCGCGGCCACCAGGCCGGCCGAGGCGGCGGTCAGGACGGCGGCCCGCAGCCACCGCCGGCGCGGGGCGGGGGGTCGGGGGGTGAGCAGCATGGCCTACCGCTACCAGGGCGCCGGGCGCGGTCCCGGGCGGCGCGCGCGGCCGCCACTCGAAGGAGGTCAGCGCACGGTCGACGAGGAGGGGTGCCGGACCCGGCTGACGTCGTAGACACCGGCCACGTCCCGCATGGCGCGCATGAGGGCGGGCAGGTCGGCCGCGTCGGGCAGCTGAAGGGTGTACGTGTGCCGGACGCGCTGCTCGCTGGGCGGCTCGACGGTGGCGGAGACGACGGCGGCACCCGCGGTGGCGATGGCCTCGGTGAGGTCGGCGAGCAGCCGGGGCCGGCCGAAGGACTCGGCGACCAGGGTGACCCGGCAGCCGGCGTGCTCGCCCCAGCGGACCGGGAGCGGCGCGCGGCCGAGGGCCTTCATGCGGTCGGCGCCGGGACATTCGTCCCGGTGGACGGTGACCGCCCCGCCGCGCACCGGGAAGCCGGTGATCGCGTCGGGCGGTACGGGGGTGCAGCAGCCGGCCAGCCGTACCTGGGCGCCGGGAAGGTCGACGACGGCGCCGGCCGCGCCGCCCCGGTCGGCGGTCATGGACGCGGGCGCCCGGGGGGCCGCGGCGGGCGCCTTGGCGCTCTCCGGGTGGGCCTGCAGCCAGGCGGTGATCGCGATCCGCGCGGCGGGGGTGCGGGCGTGCTCCAGCCAGTCCGGCGAGGGCCCGGACGTGGAGTCCTGGGCGAGCAGCAGTTGCACGGTGTCGCCGTCGCCGAGCACGGTGGCGAGGGTGGCGAGGCGGCCGTTGACCCGTGCGCCGAGGCAGGCGTGGGCGGCCTCGCCGTGCTCGGCGTAGGCGGCGTCGACGCAGGTGGATCCGGCGGGCAGGCCGAGGGTGCCGCCGCCGGGCCGGAACACGGTGATCTCGCGGTCCTCGGCGAGGTGGTCGCGCAGCGAGGTCCAGAAGGTGTCGGGGTCGGGGGTGGACTCCTGCCAGTCGAGCAGCCGGGAGAGCCAGCCGGGACGGGTGGGGTCGGCGCGCTCGCCGTCCTCGGCGGACGCGACGTCGTCGGCGGTCGGGGCGGCGGGCGCGGCCGGTTCGGCGCCGTCCGCGGTCGCGTACGGGTTGCCGAGGGCGACGACGCCGGCCTCGGCGACCTTGTGCATCCGGTGGGTGCGGATGAGGACTTCGGCGACCGCTCCGTCCGGTCCGGCGACGGCGGTGTGCAGCGACTGGTACAGGTTGAACTTGGGGGCGGCGATGAAATCCTTGAACTCGGAGATCAGCGGCGTGAAGCAGGTGTGGAGTTCACCGAGGACGGCGTAACAGTCGGCGTCCTCGTTGACCAGCACCAGCAGTCGGCCGAAGTCGGTTCCGCGCAGCTCGCCGCGCTTGAGCCTGATCCGGTGGACGGAGACGAAGTGCCGTGGGCGGACGAGGACTTCGGCGCTGACGTCGGCGTCGCGCAGCACGGCGGAGACGTTGTCGGCCATGGCGGCGAGAGCGTCGCAGGCGCTGCTGTTCCCGGCGATCAGCGCGCGGGTGTTCTCGTACTCCTCGGGGTGGAGGATCGCGAAGACGAGGTCCTCCAGCTCGGTCTTTAGCGCCTGGACTCCGAGCCGTTCGGCGAGCGGGATGAGGACGTCGCGGGTGACCTTGGCGATCCGCGCCTGTTTCTCGGGGCGCATGACGCCGAGGGTGCGCATGTTGTGCAGCCGGTCGGCCAGCTTGATCGACATCACCCGGACGTCGTTGCCGGTGGCGACGAGCATCTTGCGGAAGGTCTCGGGCTCCGCGGCGGCCCCGTAGTCGACCTTCTCCAGCTTGGTGACGCCGTCGACCAGGTAGCAGACCTCGTCGCCGAACTCCGCACGGACCTGATCCAGCGTCACTTCGGTGTCCTCGACGGTGTCGTGGAGCAGCGCGGCGGTCAGCGTCGTGGTCTCGGCGCCGAGTTCGGCGAGGATCAGGGTCACCGCGAGCGGGTGGGTGATGTACGGCTCGCCGCTCTTGCGGAACTGGCCGCGGTGCGAGGACTCGGCGAGGACGTAGGCCCGGCGGAGCACCGCCAGGTCGGCGTCGGGGTGGTGGGCGCGGTGCGCCTCGGCGACGTGCCCGATGGCGTCGGGCAGGCGGTCCCGGGCGGTGGGACCGAGCAGAGCGGCACGGCCCAGCCTGCGGAGGTCGATCCTCGGGCGGGCGCGGCGGCGGCTGGGAGCGTCAGGGTTGGTGGCCTCTGCACTCATGGGGCACCTCCGGCGGCGTCGACCGGCGGTGAGCGGGCAAGGCGTGCCCGTGGGGCCGGTGCTTGATGCTACCGACCCCACCACGTGGCGCAGTCCCGCTCTCGCCCAGCGTGAAACGGATCACCCATTCGAGCGACGGGAGGAGCGAGCGCCATTTGCTTTCCGTGCGATTCGTGCCTGGGCGCGAAGGCGACCGGGCGGCCTCTCAGGAGGAGGGGCCGGCGAGCCAGGAGGGGTCGATGGTGCCCTCGGCGACGATGACCGCGGGACCGGTCATGTCGATCTCGCCGTTCGGGTGCTCGGTGATGACCAGCGTCCCGCCGAGCACGTCCACGGTGTACGTGACGGGCGTCCCGCTCGCCGCGGGGTCGGCGCCGTCCCGGCGGGCGGTGGCGACGGCCACGGCGCAGGCGCCGGTGCCGCAGGAGCGGGTCTCGGCGGCGCCGCGCTCGTGCACCCGCATGGCGACGTGGCGGGGGCCGCGGTCGGCGACGAACTCGATGTTGACGCCGTCCGGGTAGACGGAGGCGGGCGCGTACGGCGGCTCCGTGTGGAGGTCTCCGGCGTGGTCCAGGGAGTCGACGAACGCGACGGCGTGCGGGTTGCCCATGTTCACGTTGCGGGCGGACCAGCTGCGGCCGTCGACGGTGACCGTGACGCTCTCCTCGGGGAGCACGGCGCGGCCCATGGCGACGGTGACGGAGCCGTCCTTGTCGAGGTGGACGCGCTTGACGCCGCCCCGGGTGGCGACGGCGACCTCGCCGGCGGTGACGTGTCCGGCGTGCTCCAGGTAGCGGGCGAAGACCCGGACCCCGTTGCCGCACATCTCGGCGACCGAGCCGTCCGCGTTGCGGTAGTCCATGAACCACTCGGCCTCGTCGGCCAGGTCCTTGGCCTCCGGGTGGGCGGCGCTGCGGACCACGTGCAGCACTCCGTCGCCGCCGATGCCGGCCCGGCGGTCGCAGAGCCGGGCGACGTCCGCCGGGGACAGGGCCACGGCGTTGTCCGGGTCCGGGACGATCACGAAGTCGTTCTCGGTGCCGTGGCCCTTGAGGAAGGCGAGCGGCGCGTTCTGGGTGCTGGTCACGCGATCCATCGTACGGGTGGAGTACGACGCCGGGCCGGGTACGGGCCGCTCAGCGGAGCCGGGCGACCCGCCAGACCGCCAGGGCCACGAGGACGGCGCTGACGCCCACGTACAGGGCGAGGACCCGCCAGTCGGGGCGCTCGCCGGAGCCGCGGGCGGGCAGGCCGGGCCAGGTGTGACCGACCTTGCGGGCGGCCATCATGCCCCAGCCGGCGGCGCAGGAGCTGATCAGCAGGCCCAGCATGGCGGCGACCGGGCCGCCCTCGCCGGAGCCGAAGGCGAGCGGGAAGGCGAACATCAGGGAGCCGAGCGCCGCCAGTCCGACGATGGGCGCGAGCTGCCAGATCCGCAGCCGCCGCTGGGGGCGGAGTTCGACCTCGACCTCGTCGGCGGCGACCTCGACCGAGGAGCCCTGGGCGTCGTCGGGGCCGTCCGGGGTCAGACCCGGAGCGTCCGCGTCCCGGGCGCCGCCGCGGATCGCGCCGAGCGCGCCGTCACGTGCGTCCCGAGCGTCGTGATGTTCTCTGTCACGAGGGCCGGCCTCCATCGCCACGCGCCCTCCCCACTCGGACTCCACTTGGTCGATCGATGCTCGATGATGGCACGGCCCCGACCGCCGAACTGACGGGCAGGGCGTCCCGATGCCATCACGTGATCAGGCTGTAACCGCTCGTTCGACCAACGTCAGCGCTCGGCCCGGGAGTTCCCCCCGGTCCTCTGCGGCACCGCTGAGCCAGTGCACCCGCGTGTCGCGCCGGAACCAGGAGTCCTGCCGGCGCGCGAAGCGCTTGGTGGCGCGCACGGTCTCGGCGCGCGCCTCCTCCTCGGTGCACTCCCCCGCGAGCGCCGCGAGCACCTGCTGGTAGCCCAGGGCGCGGGAGGCGGTGCGTCCCTCGCGCAGGCCGACGGCCTCCAGGGCGCGCACCTCGTCGACGAGTCCGGCCTCCCACATGCGGTCCACCCGCTGGGTGATGCGTTCGTCGAGCTCGGGGCGGCCGACGTCGACGCCGATCTGCACGGTGTCGTAGACGGAGTCGGGGCCCGGCAGGTTCGCGGTGAAGGGCTTGCCGGTGATCTCGATGACCTCAAGGGCGCGGACGATCCGACGGCCGTTGCTGGGCAGGATCGCGCGGGCCGCCTCGGGGTCCGCGGCGGCGAGCCGGGTGTGCAGCACGCCGGAGCCGCGCTCCTCCAGCTCGGCCTCCAGGCGGGCGCGGACGGCGGGGTCGGTGCCGGGGAACTCCAGGGCGTCGACGGCGCCGCGCACGTACAGGCCGGAACCGCCGACGAGGACCGGGGTACGGCCGGCGGCGAGCAGCCGGTCGATCTCGGCGCGGGCAAGCCGCTGGTACTCGGCGACGCTGGCGGCCTCGGTGACGTCCCAGATGTCGAGGAGGTGGTGCGGGATCCCGCCGCGCTCCTCCTCCGTCAGCTTGGCGGTGCCGATGTCCATCCCGCGGTAGAGCTGCATGGAGTCTGCGTTGACGACCTCGCCGCCGAGCTGCTGGGCGAGGTGGACGCCCAGATCGGACTTACCGGCCGCTGTGGGGCCGACGACGGCGATGACCCGCGGGGCGGGAGCTGCACTTCTCACCGTCCCAGTCTCCCAAACCTCGGACGGCGCATTGTCCGCCCGCACGAGTACGCTGTTGATTCAGGTTGATATGGGCGTTTTCTACCGAAGGTGGTGACCCGATGGGCCTGATGGATTCCCTGAAGAACAAGGTGTCCCAGTTGGCCGAGCGGCACGAGGAGAAGATCGACCAGGGCCTGGACAAGGCCGCGCGGATGGTCGACTCGACGACCAAGGGCAAGTACAGCACCAAGATCCACTCAGGCACGGGCAAGGCCAAGGGCGCCGTCGGCAAGATGGCCCACAAGGAGCGCGAAGACTAGGACGCGGCAGTCCGTCCGGTGCCGCGCCGTCCGGTTACGCGTCGTCCGCCGCTCCGGCGTCAGGACCAGGCGGCGACGAAGTAGCCGACCCCGTACGGCGCGTCCTCGTGCAGCAGGCGGCCGTCGAGCCCGGCGCCCTCGGCGGCCCCGGCGAGCACCTGCCAGGGCGCCCGGCCGGCCACCTGGAGTTCGTGCGCGAGGTCCTCGTCCAGCGCCAGCAGGGCCTCGGTGTCCGCGGCTGCGAGCGCCCGGCCCGCCGCCGCGTCGAACGGGGCGGCGCGCTCGTCGAGGTACCCGGGGGCCTTCAGGGTGCGGCAGGCGCTGCCGTCGCCCATCACCAGCAGGGCGACCCGTCCGGCCGACGCGGCCAGCCCGCGGCCCTCGGCGGCGCAGGCCGCGGCGTCCAGCCGCTCGCCGACCGCGAGCCCGGTCGCGGGCGCGGCGGCCCACCGCTCCCGGTCCAGGAGCCATGCGGCGACGGCGAGGGACGCGGGCAGCGGACGCCCGCCGTCGGGGAGCCTGCCCTCGGGGAGCCCGCTGCCGAGCCGTACGGAGAGGTCGGCGCCGAACCCCGCGAAGGAGCCGGCCGAGCCCTCCGGGAAGGACTCACGGCCGGTGCCGCCGGCCGGGCCGACCACGTACAGCCGGTCGGGGCGGGAGGCGGCGAGCACGCCGACGGCGTCCGCGCAGGCGGTCCGGGCGGCGTCGAGTTCCGGCGCGGCCCCGGACGCGACCTGGGGCACGAGCAGCGGAGGGCAAGGGCAGACGGCTGCGGCGACAAGCATGATCCGCAGCCTACTGCGCGGCGCCGTTCCCGGCCGTACGGTCAGCGGCTCCCGCCCGGCCGTGCGGTCAGTGGCTCCCGCAGGCGGGGGCGGAGGCTGCCGGGAGCGGCTCCGGGACGCCGATCTTCGGCAGACCCAGGAGGACGCCGGCGGGCTTGGCCGCGGCCGCCTCCGTGCGCTTCTGCCAGGCGTCGCCCGCGCGGGTGCGGCGGACCGAGGCGACCTGGCCCTCGGCCAGCAGGTGGTGCGGGGCGGCGTAGGTGATCTCGACGGTCACCATGTCGCCCGGGCGCACGTCCTCGTCCGGCTTGGTGAAGTGGACGAGACGGTTGTCGGGGGCGCGGCCGGAGAGGCGGTGGGTGGCGCCGTCCTTGCGGCCCTCGCCCTCGGCGACCATGACCTCCAGGGTGCGGCCGACCTGCTTCTTGTTCTCCTCCCAGGAGATCTCCTCCTGGAGGGCGACGAGGCGCTCGTAGCGCGCCTGCACGACCTCCTTGGGGATCTGGTCCTCCATCTCGGCGGCCGGGGTGCCGGGGCGCTTGGAGTACTGGAAGGTGAAGGCGTTCGCGAAGCGGGCCTCGCGGACCGCGTGCATGGTCTGCTCGAAGTCCTCCTCGGTCTCGCCGGGGAAGCCCACGATGATGTCGGTGGAGATGGCCGCGTGCGGGATGGCGGCGCGGACCTTCTCGATGATCCCGAGGAAACGCTCCTGCCGGTACGAGCGGCGCATCGCCCGCAGGACCGTGTCCGAGCCGGACTGCAGCGGCATGTGCAGCTGCGGCATCACGTTCGGGGTCTCGGCCATCGCGGCGATCACGTCGTCGGTGAAGTCGCGGGGGTGCGGGGAGGTGAAGCGGACCCGCTCCAGGCCCTCGATCTCGCCGCAGGCGCGCAGCAGCTTGGAGAAGGCCTCGCGGTCGCCCAGGTCGGAGCCGTACGCGTTCACGTTCTGGCCGAGCAGGGTGATCTCGGAGACGCCCTCACCGACCAGCGCCTCGATCTCGGCGAGGATGTCGCCGGGGCGGCGGTCCTCCTCCTTGCCGCGCAGGGCCGGGACGATGCAGAACGTACAGGTGTTGTTGCAGCCCACGGAGATGGACACCCAGGCCGCGTAGGCGGACTCGCGACGGGTCGGCAGCGTGGAGGGGAAGGCCTCCAGCGACTCGGCGATCTCGACCTGCGCCTCCTCCTGGACGCGGGCGCGCTCCAGCAGGACCGGCAGCTTGCCGATGTTGTGGGTGCCGAAGACCACGTCGACCCAAGGAGCCTTGGTGACGATGGTGTCGCGGTCCTTCTGGGCCAGGCAGCCGCCGACGGCGATCTGCATCCCGGGCCGGGACGCCTTCCGCGGGGCCAGCCGGCCGAGGTTGCCGTACAGCTTGTTGTCGGCGTTCTCCCGGACCGCGCAGGTGTTGAAGACCACCACGTCGGCGTCGCCGTCGGAGCCCTCGGGGGCGCGGACGTAGCCGGCGTCCTCCAGCAGACCGGAGAGCCGCTCGGAGTCGTGGACGTTCATCTGGCACCCGTAGGTACGCACTTCGTAGGTTCGCTGGACGTCCACTGCCTGGCTCCGGTCGCTGATGGTCATGCCACAAGGGTAGGCGGTACCGGGAGCAAGTCCCGACCGCTTTCCCGGCGGCCCCGGGGCGCCCGCCTGGCGTCCCCACGCCATGGCCTGGCCGTTACGGGGAGTGAGGTGGCAGGATCGTCGCATGTTCGCGTCCCTGTCCCGTTTCGCCCGCCGTCGGGCCGTCCAGGTGTCGGCCGCGCTCGCGGTGGTGTGCGGGCTGCTGGCGTGGTGGCTGCTGCCGGTGGGCAGCCCCGAGCCGAGCGGGAAGATCACCTTCAGCACGGGTGTGCCCACCGGGGTGTACCAGAAGTACGGCGAGCTGCTCCAGCAGGCGCTCGCCCAGGATCTCCCGGACGTGTCGATAACGCTGCGCAACAGCGAGGGCTCCCAGCAGAACCTCGCCCGGCTGGCCTCGGGCGAGGCGGACTTCACGGTGGCGACGGCGGACGCCGTGGCCCAGTACCAGCGCGACCAGAAGCCCGGCGCCGCGCAGCTGCGCGGCCTGGCCCGGCTGTACGACGACTACGTGCAGCTCGTCGTCCCCAAGTCGTCCACGGCAACCTCCGTTGCCGACCTGAAGGGGCTGCGGGTCGGGGTCGGGCAGCAGGGCTCGGGCGTCCGCTTGATCGCCGACCGGGTGCTGAGCGCCGCCGGGCTGCACCCGGACACCGACATCAGACCGGTCTCGGCCGGCATCGACACCATGCCCGAACTCCTGGAGCGCGGAAAGCTGGACGCGTTCTTCTGGTCGGGCGGCCTGCCCACCGCGGCCGTGCAGGATCTCTCCGAGCGGACCCCGATCCGTCTCGTGCCGCTGGACGCGAAGCTCGTGTCCACGCTGCACGACTCCGGCGAGTCCACCCGGTACTACCGCTCCGCGGTCATCCCCGCCGACGCCTACCTGCTCGCGCAGGACGGGCAGCGGGTGGAGACGCTGGCCGTGGCGAACCTGCTGGTCACCACGGCACGTACCGATCCGGACATGGCCGAGGGCTTCACCCGCACGGTGATCAGAAGCCGCGACCGGATCGGCAGCCAGGTCCACCCGGCCCAGCTGGTGGACCTGCGCAGCGCGATCTACACGGAGCCGCTGTCGCTGCACGAGGGCGCGCGGCGCTACTACCGGTCCCTGAAGCCCTGATCCACAGGTGAGTCCGGGGCCGGCAGGGCACTGCGCGGCATCGTCACCGTCACCCGCAGGCCGTGCGGCTCGTTCGGCGCGTACCCGATCGTGGCGCCGCCCGCGGCGAGCAGGGCGCGGGTGATGGACAGACCGAGGCCGGAGCCCTTGACGTTCTGGTGGCGGTTGCTGCGCCAGAAGCGGTCGCCGACGCGGGTCAGCTCCTCGTCGGTCAGGCCAGGGCCGTGATCGGCGACCACGATCGTCGACGTCTCGCCGTCGGCGGCCACCCGGACGGTGACCTCCTCGCCCTCCGGGGTGAACTTCAGCGCGTTGTCGATCACCGCGTCGAGGGCGCTGGACAGCGCCACCGGGTCCGCCCAGGCGGTCACCGCGCCGACCTCGCCGGTGAGCCGGACGCCCTTCTCCTCGGCCAGCGGCCGCCAGGCGTCCAGCCGCTCGGCCGTGAGCGCGCCGATGTCGGTGAGCCGGAGGTCGGCGGCGACGTGCTCGGCGAGCGCCAGGTCGAGCAGGTCGTCGAGGACCTGGGCGAGCCGCTTGCCCTCGGTGCGCACCGAGGCGATCTCCTCGTTGCCCTCGGGGAGTTCGAGCGCGAGCAGCTCGATCCGCAGCAGCAGCGCGGCGAGGGGGTTGCGCAACTGGTGGGAGGCGTCGGCCACGAACGCCCGCTGCTGCTCCAGGACGTCCTCGACGTTGTCGGCCATCTCGTTGAACGACCGGGCGAGTCGCCGCAGTTCGGGCGGTCCACCGGCGGCGGCGACGCGGGACTTCATCCGCCCGGTGGCGATGTCGTGGGTGACCGCGTCGAGCACGCGCACCGGCCGCAGCACCCAGCCGGTGAGCCGGAAGGCCGCGCCGACGGCGACCAGCATCGCGGCGACCTCGCCGGCCGCGATGAGCAGCCAGCCGTGCAGGATCCGCGAACGCAGCTGTCCGGTGGGCGAGTCGGTGACGACGACGGCGACGACGTCGCCGTCCCGTACCACCGGGGAGGCCATCGCGAGGCGGGCGTTCCGCTGCCAGGGCCAGACCTGCGAGGGGTCGTGGCTGCGCCGGCCGAGCAGCGCCTCCTTGAAGGCCCGGCGCCCCTCCCCGTCGTACGGGACGACCCAGCCGTCCGGGGCGGCGGCCATGGCCAGGTTGTCGCGGTAGAAGACGCCCGCCCGGATCCCGTACACGTCGTGATAGCTGTTCAGTTCGCCGATCAGGGTCGCCCGGCGCTCGTCGATCCCGGGGTCGTTCTCGGTGACGAACTGGGCCAGAGCGGCGAAGCGGGCGGCGTCGTCCAGCCGGTCGACGACCACCCGCTGCTGCTCGGCGGCGGCCAGGCTGGCGGCGAGCGGGAAGCCGAGCGCCAGCAGCACCCCGGCCATCAGCACGATGAGCAGCGGAAGAAGACGTGTACGCACGGAGGACTACGCGGCCGGCACGACCAGGCGGTAGCCGACGCCCCGCACGGTCTCGATCAGGGCGGGCATGCGCAGCTTGGACCGCAGCGAGGCGACGTGCACCTCCAGCGTGCGACCGGTCCCCTCCCAACTGGTGCGCCACACCTCGCTGATGATCTGCTCCCGCCGGAAGACCACGCCTGGCCGCTGGGCGAGCAGCGCGAGCAGGTCGAACTCCTTACGGGTGAGCGGCACCGGCGCGCCGTCGACGCTGACGCGACGGGTGGGCAGCTCGATGGTGACGGCGCCCAGGCGCAGCGCGGTCTCCTCGCCGGCCGGGCCGGTCTCCTCGCCGCCGGAGGTGCGCCGGCTGACCGCGTGGATGCGGGCGAGCAGCTCCCCGGTGTCGTACGGCTTCACGACGTAGTCGTCCGCGCCGAGGTTGAGTCCGTGTATCCGGGAGCGCACGTCCGCGCGCGCGGTGACCATGATCACCGGGGTGCTGGTGAGCTTCCGGATCCGGCCGCAGACCTGGTAGCCGTCCTGGTCGGGCAGGCCGAGGTCGAGCAGGATCACCCCGTACGAGGGGCGCTCCCCGTGCGCGGCGGGCAGGACGGCCTGCAGGGCCTCCTCGCCGTTGCGGGCATGGGTCACGGCGAAGCCGTGCTTCGCGAGCACCGCCGACAGGGCGGCGGCGACATGGTCGTCGTCCTCGACGAGCAGCAGTCTCATGGCCCCCCTCCGGTGGCTCTGCGAGTGGTCGGTGCGGTCGCTTCCAGCGTTCTGTGCTCACGTAAGTGATCGCGCGGTGCATACCTATGTACCAGTGCATGAACGCCGATGGGCGGCGTCACAGTCAAGTGTCCCCCTGTTACACCCGGGGTTCTGTTATGCACCCGGTACGCCGCGAGCGGCGCGGTTCACGCAGTGTGTCCGGTTGCGGCCGGATCGTTATGCTCAATTTCCGCTCAGATGTAATGACGCTCGTCACGCCTGGTGCCTAGTGTCCTCTCCAACCGAGGAGGACGGAGCAAGAAGCCGATGAGCGGAGTGTCAGTGACCAAGGGTTCGGAAGACGCCGCGCCGGCGGTGGGCGACCTGGTCGTGCTGTCCGACGTCAACAAGCACTTCGGCGCGCTGCATGTGCTCCAGGACATCGACCTGACCATCGCCCGTGGCGAGGTCGTGGTCGTCATCGGGCCTTCCGGGTCCGGCAAGTCCACGCTGTGCCGCACGATCAACCGCCTGGAGACGATCGACAACGGCAGCATCACCATCGACGGCAAGCCGCTGCCCCAGGAGGGCAAGGAGTTGGCGCGGCTGCGTGCCGATGTCGGCATGGTCTTCCAGTCGTTCAACCTGTTCGCGCACAAGACCGTGCTCGAGAACGTGATGCTGGGTCAGATCAAGGTCCGCAAGGCCGACAAGAAGGCCGCGGAGACCAAGGCCCGCACCCTGCTCGACCGGGTGGGTGTCGGCACGCAGGCGGACAAGTACCCGGCCCAGCTCTCCGGCGGACAGCAGCAACGCGTCGCGATCGCACGGGCGTTGGCGATGGACCCCAAGGTCATGCTGTTCGACGAGCCCACCTCGGCCCTCGACCCCGAGATGATCAACGAGGTGCTCGAGGTGATGCAGCAACTGGCGCGCGACGGGATGACGATGGTCGTCGTCACCCACGAGATGGGCTTCGCCCGCTCCGCCGCCAACCGCGTCGTGTTCATGGCCGACGGCAAGATCGTCGAGCAGGCGACGCCGGACGAGTTCTTCAGCAACCCGCGCAGCGACCGGGCCAAGGACTTCCTGTCGAAGATCCTGCACCACTGACGACGGTCCCTGAGAATGACCAACGACCTACGACACAAGGGATGTTCACCATGAAGCTCCGCAAGACCGCGGCCGTGGCTGCCATTGCTGTGCTCGCGCTCACCGCGACCGCCTGTGCGGGCAAGGAGGGTTCGGCCGGCGACAAGCCGACGAACGTGAAGCCGGGCGAGTCGGGTGCCCCCAAGCTCCCGACCTACACCGTCGCCAAGGACGTGAAGCTGGAGTCCTCGGTCTTCAAGGAGGCCCAGAAGCGCGGCAAGCTGATCATCGGCTCCAAGGCCGACCAGCCGTACCTCGGCTTCGAGGACCAGGCGACCAAGAAGCGCTCCGGCTTCGACGTCGAGATCGCCAAGATGATCGCCGCCGACCTGGGCTTCTCCGAGGACCAGATCGAGTGGAAGACGGTCGACTCCAAGCTCCGCGAGACCGCGATCTCCACGGGCCAGGTCGACTACTACGTCGGTACCTACTCGATCAACGACAAGCGCAAGGCGCAGGTCGGCTTCGCGGGCCCGTACTACAAGGCCGGCGCCGACCTCCTGGTCCGCAAGGACGAGACCGCCATCACGGGTCCCGAGACCCTGAAGGGCAAGAAGGTCTGCTCCATCACGGGCTCCACCCCGCTGCAGGAGATCAAGAAGCCGCAGTACGGCGCCCAGACCACCGAGCTGGCGAAGTACTCGGACTGCGTCCAGCAGCTGCTCACCAAGCAGGTCGACGCCGTCACCACGGACGACTCGATCCTCAAGGGCTACGCCGCCGCCAACGCCGGCAAGCTCAAGGTCGTCGGCAAGCCGTTCACCGAGGAGCTGTACGGCATCGGCATGAACAAGGACGACAAGGCGCTCCGCGACGCGATCAACACGTCGCTGGAGAACCACACCAAGGACGGCACGTACAAGAAGATCTACGAGGCGACCCTGGGCCTGTCCGGCTCCGCCTTCGTCGAGCCGCCGGCGATCAACCGCTACTGATCACCACCCCACGGAGCGCCCCGTACGACCGTACGGGGCGCCCCTCCCCCCTGCCCGTACGCCTTGTCCGTAGGCCGCTGACCGCCGACGCGGAGTCCTCATGAACGTACTGCTCGACCATTTCCCGGAGTTCGTCGACGGGTTCATAGGAACCGTGTCGATCACCGCCGTCAGCACGGTCATCGCGCTGGTCCTCGGCATCGTCGTCGCCGGCTTCCGGGTCTCGCCCGTACCGCCGCTGCGCTTCATCGGCACCGCCTGGGTCACGCTGCTGCGCAACACGCCGCTGACGCTGCTCTTCCTGGTGGCGATGTTCATCGTCCCGGAGATCCTCTTCCCGGGCATGAGCGCCTTCGTGCTCGGCTCGCTCGCGCTGGGCTTCTACACCTCCGCCTTCATCTGCGAGGCGGTCCGCTCCGGCATCAACACCGTGCCGCTCGGGCAGGCCGAGGCCGCCCGCTCCCTGGGTATGACGTTCTCGCAGACGCTGCGCATGATCGTGCTGCCGCAGGCCACCCGCACCGTGCTGCCGCCGCTGAGCTCGATCCTCATCGCGCTCACCAAGAACTCGGCCATCGCGGGCGCCTTCAGCGTCACCGAACTCTTCGGCTGGCAGACGCTGATGAGCGAGCAGGGCTACGCGATCGCCCCGATCTTCCTCTGGGTGGCCGCCGCCTACCTGGTCATCACCTTCACCATCAGCGGCATCTTCCGCCTGCTGGAGCGCCGCCTGGAGGTCGCCCGATGAGCGCCAGCGTTCTCTACGACACCCCGGGGCCCAAGGCCCGCGTCCGCAACCGCGTCTTCGCCGTGGTCGGCACCCTCGCCATCGTCGCGCTGATCGCCGTCAGCATCATGCGACTGGAGGAGAAGGGCCACCTCGACTATGCGATGTGGGACATCTTCAACTACTCGGGCATCCGGCAGAACATCGCCGACGCGCTGATCGCGACCCTGAAGGCGTTCGCCCTCGCGGCGGTCGGCTCGCTGGTGCTCGGCGTGCTGCTGGCGGTCGGCCGGCTGTCCGACCACAAGCCGGTCCGCTGGTTCGCCACCGGCTTCATCGAGCTGTTCCGCTCCATCCCGCTGCTCATCACGATCTACGCGGTCTGGGTCGGCTTCCTCACCGACTACTCGATGTGGGCGCTGGCGATCGGCCTGTCGATCTACAACGGTTGTGTGCAGGCCGAGGTGCTGCGCGCCGGCATCAACGCGGTGCCCAAGGGGCAGCGGGAGGCGGCGTACGCGCTCGGCATGAGCAAGACGCAGGTGATGACCTACGTCCTGATGCCGCAGGCGATCCGGGCGATGCTGCCGACGATCATCAGCCAGCTGGTGGTCACCCTCAAGGACACCTCGCTCGGCTTCATCATCCTGTACCCCGAGCTGCTCTACTCGGCCCGGCTGATCGCCTCCAACACGCAGGTCAACGGCCAGTACCCGTACGTCTCCGTGATCGTGGTCTTCGGCGCCATCTACATCGCGCTGTGCCTGGCGCTGTCGGCGCTGGCGACCTGGATCGAGAAGCGCGGGCGGCGGGCGAAGACCGGAATCAAGGCCGCGGACGGCGACGCCGTCGTGCTGGCCAACGACGCCGCTCAGGCGTGAGCGACTACGCCTGACAGGCAATCGGCACGACGGCCTTCGATGGCGTCGACAGCCCCGGCGGCACGACGAACTGACGGCATGTGACATCATCCGGGGGCAGTGGCGACCGCGCCGCTGCCCCCGTCGCTTGACGCACGCACCCGCACTGGGTTGCATACGTTCTGTGACCAGACACCGGGCTCGCGCCACTCGCCTTCGTGCATTCCGCCTGACCGAACGGGCTTCTGGAGTCGCGCCGTGGACCCGGTGATCATCGTCGGCGCAGGGCCCGTGGGCCTTGCGCTCTCCCTTTCCCTGGCCGTCCAGGGCGTACCCAGCGTCGTCCTGGACGAGGGCGGCGGCAAGGAGGAACCCCGGCCGGCCCGCACCGTGGTGCTGCGGCCGGACATGGCGGCGATGGTGGAGCGGCTCGGCTGCGCCACCGTGCGTGACGAAGGGGTCAGGTGGGCCGGCTGGCGCTCCCTGCGGCGCAGGCAGCAGATGCGGCACATCGAGCTCACCGGGGACGGTGGGCTGAACGCGCCGCTGCACCTCCCGCAGCACGCCCTCGCGCGCGGGCTGCGGGACGCGATCGCCGGCCAGAAGCTGGTGCGGCTCGTCCACGAGGCCCGGCTGGACTCGATCGAGCAGGACGGCGACGGCGTCGTCGCGCACACCCGCGGCCCCGGCGCGACCTGGTGGCGCGGCAGCCACCTGGTGGGTTGCGACGGCGCCCGGTCCACCGTGCGCAAGCTGCTCGGCATCCGCTTCCCCGGGCGTACTGCGGTGGAACGCCACGCGGTCGCCGCGCTGCGGACCGAACTGCCCTGGCCCGGCGAGGCCCTGCTGCACCGTCAGCCGCCGTGGCGGGGCAGCGGGGACGAGATCACCGCCCGTCCGCTGCCGGACGGCGTGTGGCGGATCGACTGGCTGCTGCCGCCGCGCGGCGAGCTGGTGACCCCGGAGACGCTGGTCTCCCGTGTCCGGGACACGCTGAGCGGCTGGTGCGACGACTCGACGCCGCAGTACGAGCTGATCGACACCGGGGTCCACACGCTGCACCACCGGCTCGCCCGGCGCTGGCGGGTGGACCGGGTGTTCCTCGCCGGCGACGCGGCTCATCTGCTGGGGGCGGTCGGCACGCAGGGAGTCGACGAGGGGCTCCGTGACGTGGACAACCTGGCGTGGAAGCTGGCCCGGGCCTGGCATCACGGGGGTTCCGAGCGGCTCCTCGACAGCTACCAGAGCGAGCGGCGGGCGGCCGTCGCGTCCCGGCTGCGGGCCGCCGACCAGTCGCTGCCGGTGCTGCGGAGCAGCGGCGGGCTGCGTACGTACCTCCCGGGCAGCGCCCGCGGGCACGACAGTCTGCTGACGGACGGGCACCTGGGGCGCGGCCCGCTCGGCGCGCCGCCCGCGTACCCGCACTCCCCCCTCGCGCCTCCGGACGCCGGGGAGGGCCGGATCGCGGTCGGCACGGACGACGGCGCGCCGGTGGACGACGTCCGGGTGACCGCGCCGGACGACACGACCGTACGGCTCAGGGACCGGCTGGGACGCGGGCGGCTCCTGGTCGTGCTGGTCGCGCCGGGGACCGCGGTGTGGGACCGGCGGCACTGGAAGTCCGCCGGGGTGATGCCGCAGCTGGCCGCGGCCGTGGACGCGCTGCCGGCGAAGGCGGAGCTGCTGGTGACCGAGGCGTACCCGGGCGCCGCCGCGCACAGTGTGCTGCTGGTACGGCCGGACGGGCACCTGGTGGCGGCGTTCTCCGGCGTACGGCCGGCGGAACTGCACGCGGCGGCGGACGCGGCGTGCGGCGGCGCGGCCGCCGGGCCGGGCGGGTCCGGCCGGTCGGGCCCGGCGGCCCGGTCGGAGGTGCTCCGGGGCAGCGACCGCACAGCGGACGTGAATTGACCGTCCCGGGCGCGCATGGTCTACTCCGGAGCGTGATCGACACCGATGTGCGCCTGTGGCGGAGGGTCCATATGGACCTCGTCCGCTACGCGGGCTGCGTGTGTCGGCCGTCCTGCTGAATTCGCCCCCTTCCTTGCGTGCGCGCCCGGCCGTCGGCCGTTGCAGTCGCGCGCGCTCCCGCGAACTCCAGGACGGTTTTCCGTGCTCCAGCGCACTTCCGCGACCCCGCGCGTCTCCGCGCCCGAACTTCTCGACTTCGTCCGCCGCGCGGCGGCGGACACCGAACTGATCGACTCGCTGCCCCTCGATCCGGAGGGCCGTACCTGGGTGCGGCTCGACGGGCCGGGCGGGAGTGAGGCCTGGCTGATCGGCTGGCCGCCCGGTACGGGCACCGGCTGGCACGACCACGCGGAGTCGCAGGGGGCGTTCGCCACCGCGCACGGCACGCTCCGGGAGAACGCGCTCGCCGTGCGGCTGCCCGCGAGCGGGTGGAAGACCCTGGAGCTGGCGGACGGGGTGGACCGGGAACGGGAGTTGACGGCCGGTCAGGGCCGCGCGTTCGGGCGGCACCATGTGCACGAGGTGTTCAACGAGTCCCGCACCGAGCATGCCGTCTCGGTGCACGCGTACTATCCGCCGCTCCCGCTGATCCGGCGCTTCAGCCGGTCGGGCGCGGTGCTCCGTCTTGAGCAGGTCGAGCGTCCGGAGGACTGGCAGTGAGCGGCGAGCGGATCGGCATCGACGAGTTGTTGGAGCAGGTCCGGGCGGGCCTGGACCGGATCGGCGCGCGGGAGGCGTTCGCCGCGTACGAGGCGGGCGACGCGCTTCTGGTCGACACCCGTTACGCGGCGCTGCGCGAGCGGGACGGGCTGATCCCGGGCGCGGTGGTCGTCGAGCGCAACGAACTGGAGTGGCGGCTCGACCCGCTGGGCAGCCACCGGCTCCCGCAGGCGGTGAGCCACGACGTGCACGTGGTGGTGCTCTGCGACGAGGGGTACGCCTCGTCCCTGGCGGCGGCGTCCCTGCGTCAGCTGGGCCTGCACCGCGCCACGGACATGATCGGCGGCTTCCAGGCGTGGAAGGCGGCGGGCCTCCCCGTCCTGCCTCCGGAAGCCCACGGCTGAGGGCGGGGCGAGGACTGTCGGGCTCGACCCGGCTCGCGCCGGTCGAGCTGAGCAGGCCGGTCCGCCCCGGCTGATCGCCCGGGCCGGTCTGCCCGGCCGACATCGTCGGCCGCGCGGCCCCGGCTCGGGTGGCCTTGCCCGGCCAGGCTGCCCCGGTCGGCCCGCGTGCGCCGGCTAGAACGGCTCGTCGAGGCCTTCCGTGTCCTCGCCCTCGGCCTCCAGGGCCTGGCGGACCACCCGCAGGGCCATGCCCTCCGGGTATCCCTTGCGGGCGAGCATGCCCGCGAGGCGGCGCAGCCTGCGGTCGCGCTCGAGGCCCCGGGTCGCGCGGAGCTTGCGCGCGACGAGCTCGCGCGCGGTGGCCTCCTCCTGCTCGGAGTCGAGCCGGCCGACCGCCTCGTCGATCAGCGACGTGTCGACGCCCTTCGTCCGCAGCTCGCGCGCGAGGGCGCGGCGGGCCAGGCCGCGGCCGTGGTGCCGGGATTCCACCCAGGCGTCCGCGAACGCGGCGTCGTCGATCAGCCCCACGTCCTCGAAGCGGGAGAGGACCTCGTCGGCGACCTCGTCCGGGATCTCGCGCTTGCGCAGGGCGTCGGCGAGCTGCTTGCGGGTGCGGGGGGTCCCGGTGAGCAGGCGCAGGCAGATCGCCCGCGCCCGCTCAGCCGGATCCTGGGGCGACAGCTCCTTCTCGGCCCTCGACGAGTCGGGGCTGTCACCCGGCCATTCGGTACGACCGGTCACCGCGTCAGCTCTTGGCCGCCGTGGCCTTGGTCGCCTTGGCGGCCTTCGTCGCCGGGGCCGGGACGGACTTGGCCGCCTCGTCCGCGCCCGCCGTGACCGCCGCCGCGCCGGTGGCGTCCGCGCCCGGCTCGGCAGCCGGGGCCTCGGGACGGACACCGACGCCCAGCTTCTCCTTGATCTTCTTCTCGATCTCGTTGGCGAGATCGGGGTTGTCCTTCAGGAAGTTACGGGCGTTCTCCTTGCCCTGGCCGAGCTGGTCGCCCTCGTACGTGTACCAGGCGCCGGCCTTGCGGACGAAGCCGTGCTCCACGCCCATGTCGATCAGACCGCCCTCGCGGCTGATGCCCTGGCCGTAGAGGATGTCGAACTCGGCCTGCTTGAAGGGCGGCGCGACCTTGTTCTTGACGACCTTGACGCGGGTGCGGTTGCCGACCGCGTCCGTGCCGTCCTTGAGGGTCTCGATACGGCGGATGTCGAGACGGACCGAGGCGTAGAACTTCAGGGCGCGGCCACCGGTCGTGGTCTCCGGCGAGCCGAACATCACGCCGATCTTCTCGCGGAGCTGGTTGATGAAGATCGCGGTGGTCTTGGACTGGTTGAGCGCGCTGGTGATCTTCCGGAGCGCCTGGCTCATCAGTCGGGCCTGCAGACCCACGTGCGAGTCGCCCATCTCGCCCTCGATCTCCGCACGCGGGACGAGCGCGGCGACGGAGTCGATGACGATGAGGTCGAGGGCACCGGAGCGGACGAGCATGTCGACGATCTCCAGCGCCTGCTCGCCGTTGTCCGGCTGGGACAGGATCAGGTTGTCGATGTCGACACCGAGCTTCTTGGCGTACTCGGGGTCGAGCGCGTGCTCGGCGTCGACGAAGGCGACCTGGCCGCCGGCCTTCTGCGCGTTCGCCACGGCGTGCAGCGTCAGGGTCGTCTTACCGGAGGACTCCGGGCCGTAGATCTCCACCACGCGGCCGCGCGGCAGGCCGCCGACGCCGAGGGCGACGTCGAGGGCGGTCGACCCGGTGGAGATCACCTCGATCGGCTCCTGGGTGCGGTCGCCCATGCGCATCACGGCACCCTTGCCGAATTGCCGTTCAATCTGTGCGAGCGCGGCGTCGAGTGCCTTCTCGCGGTCGGTTCCTGCCATGGGTTCCACCCGGTTTGCTTGAGTCGATCGCTTCATGGGAAAGACGCTAACCCCTGCCACTGACAATGGGCCCCGGCGTCCTTCCGACCTGTGGACAACGCGGCTTCGAGCCCGTGATTCCAAGGGTCCGGAACTCCATGAGAATGGATGTTCGATTTCGGTGTCAAGCGCGCCACGCACGACACCGGCGCCCTCCTCTCACCCACGCGAGTGGGCTCTCCTCACCCAGCGGGCCCAGCGCCCCGCGAGCCGCTCCGGCCCCGGCGCGGCCGTGGCCCGAAGCTGGGCGCCGTCACTGGCGGTGACCGACCCAGGGCGGTCGGCTGCGGAGAGGTACGTATGTCCACCATCATTCCTCGTCCCGGAAGGGTGCGCGGAGCAGGTCGGCGCGGCGGACGCGCCTCGGTCGCGCTCGTCGCGGGCCTGTCCCTGTCGCTGATCCTGGGCCTGCCCGGGAGCGCTGCGGCCGCACCGGGCGATCTGGACTCCACCTTCAGCGGCGACGGCAAGATCACCATCAACGTCGCCAACGCCGAATTCAATTCGGATGTGCTCGTCCAGGCGGACGGCAAGATCGTCACGCTCGGCAGCGGCTCCAACTTCGAGGAGCCGAACGACTTCATCCTCGTACGACACAACGCCGACGGCACCCTGGACACCACATTCGGCGACGGTGACGGCGTCCTGTTCACCGACTTCGACTCGGGCAGCCAGGACGATGCCCTGGCGCTGGTGCAGGACGGCGACGGCAAGCTCGTCGTGGTGGGCAGCACCGCGGCGGTGACAGGCACCGACCTGCCGCAGGTCGCGATGGCCCGCTACAACACGAACGGCTCCTTGGACACCACCTTCGGCGGTGACGGCAAGGTCGTCACCGACTTCGGACAGACCGAAAGATCCGTGGCGAACACGGTGATCATGGGGACCGACGGCAGGATCATCATCGGCGGCTCCCTGGGCGGCAACGCGATGGTGGCCGCCTTCACCCCCACCGGTAACCCCGAGGCTCCTTGGGGCGACGACAACTCGGGCAAGACCGTCTTCACGTACGCGGGCGGCAACTCGGCGATCTACGACCTGACGCCGTCCGGCGGCGACGCGTACCTCGCGGCCGGCCGCAGCCCCGCCGGCTTCGGGCTCATGCGCTTCTTCCAGGAGTTCGGCGGCACGGACACGACGTTCGGCGACAACGGCAAGGTGGCCACCCCGTTCGGCAACGAGATCCGGAGCGTCGAGCAGGTGGTCGGCGGGTTCGTCGCCGCAGGATCCAGCGGCGACGGGACGGGTTCCCGCTTCGCCGTGGCCCGCTACGACGGGGACGGGAATCTGGACACGGCCTTCGGCGGCGGTGACGGCACCGTGACCACCGCCTTCGGCGCGAACAGCGCCATCGCACACGACATGGCCACCCAGGCGGACGGGAAGATCGTCGTCGTGGGCGGCGCCGCCCTCGACTTCGCCCTCGCCCGCTACAACACGGACGGCTCCCTGGACACCACCTTCAGCGGCGACGGCCTGGTGACCACGGACTTCTCGACCTTCTTCGACGAGGCCTACGCCGTGGCGCTGCAGTCCGACGGCAAGATCGTCGTGTCCGGCCAGGACGGCGACGACCAGGCCGTGGCGCGCTACCGGATCGACAACACCCCGCCGCCGGCCACGGTCGACCTCGCGGTGACCAAGACCGGTCCCGCCACCGTGAGTCTGGGTGACAGCGCGACGTACACGATCCGGGTGACGAACAACAGCACCACCACCACGGCGACCGCGGTCTCGATCTCCGACACGCTCACCGGCGGGTCCGGAACGATCCTGTCGGCCACGGCGAGCCAGGGCGGTCCCTGCACCGTGAACCCGACCACCATGACCTGCCGGCTCGGGAATCTCGCTCCCGGTGCCTCCGCCACCGTCACCGTCGTGGCCGAACCCCGTGCCACCGGCACGCTGACCGACTGGGTCGCCACCGCGGCCGTCGAGACCGACCCCAACCCGGCCAACAACAACGCCAACGCCGCCACCACCGTCAACAACTCCCGCGGCTGCACCATCGTCGGCACCAGCAACTTCGAGACGATCAACGGCACCGCCGGCAACGACGTGATCTGCGCCCTCAGCGGCAACGACACCGTCTACGGCAACGCCGGGAACGACACGGTCTACGGCGGCGCCGGCAACGACTACATCAGCGGCGGCCTCGGCACCGACCGGCTCTTCGGCCAGGCCGGCAACGACTGGCTCGCCGGCGAGAGCGGCAACGACAACCTCAACTCCCAGGACGGCGTCGGCGCCAACGACGCCGTCGACGGCGGCGCCGGCCTCGACACCTGCACCACCGACGCCAACGACTACCGCTACAACTGCCCGTAGGTCCCCGACGAGATAGCCCCGAAGCACCCACACGAGCCGAGCGCCGTGGCCCGCGCACACCCCGCAGGCCACGGCGCTCCGTCGTGCGCGCCGCCGACGGTCCACGCCGGCCGCCCGCCGCGACCTATCCTTCCTGGCATGGCCCTCCCCTCCCGTCTGCGCGGCGGCCGCCTGTCCCCACGCGCGGCCGACGCCGTCGTGGCCGTGGTCGTGGCGCTGATCGTGGTGGTCTGGACGCTGATCCAGAGCCGGCACCAGAGCGAGCCCACGTCCCACACCGTCTACGGCTGGCTGCTGATCGCCGTCGGCTGCGGGGCCCTGTTCTTCCGCCGCCGGATGCCCGTCACGGTCGCCGTCGTGACCCTGCTGGCCTGCGCGGTCTACTACCCGCTGAGCGTGTACGACGGGCCGCTGATGATCGCCTTCGCGATCGCGCTCTACACCACGGCCGCCGAGGGCCGGTTCGCCGCGGCCGTCGCGCTCGCCGCCGTCACACTGCTCGCCGTCGGGCTCGGCGAGATCCGCCAGCAGCCCGGTCACCGGCAGATCGACGACACCTCACTGGCGATGCTGGCGGGCTGGCTGATCAGCCTGGTCGCGATCGGCCGCGCGCAGCGCACCCGGACCGCGTATCTGCACGAAGTGGCGCAGCGGGCCCTGGCCGCCGAGCGCGAACAGCAGGCGCGGGCCCGGCAGAGCGCGACGGAGGAGCGGCTGCGGATCGCCCGTGAGGTGCACGACGTGCTCGGGCACAGCATCAGCCTGATCAACGTCCAGGCGGGCGCGGTGCTGCACCGGCTGAGCAAGAAGCCGGAGCCGGAGGTCGCGCTGGCCGCCGCCGAGGAGGCGCTGGAGGCGGTCAAGGCCACGAGCAAGGACGCGCTGCGAGAACTGCGGGCCACGCTCGGCGTGCTGCGGCAGGCCGACGAGGCCGCGCCGACCTCGCCCGCGTCCGGCCTCGGACTCCTCGACGAGCTGGTGGGGCGGGCCGGGGCCGCCGGACTGGACGTACGGACCCGGGTGGAGGGGACACCGGTACCGCTGCCGCCGCCGCTGGATCTCGCCGCGTACAGGATCGTGCAGGAGTCGCTCACCAACGTCACCCGGCACTCCGGGGCCCGTTCGGCGCTGGTGACGATGGACTGGGGGCCGCGCGAACTGCGGCTGCGGATCGACGACGACGGCGAGGGCGCTCCGGAGGACCGGCCGCTGGGCAGCGGCATCCGGGGAATGGCCGAACGCGCCCGTGCCTTCGGCGGCGAACTGACCGCCGCGAACACCACCGACGGCTTCCGGGTGGACGCCCGACTGCCGCTCACTGTTTCCGAGGGGGACCTTCGATGATCCGTGTCGTGCTCGCCGACGACCAGACGCTCGTCCGGGCCGGATTCCGTTCCATCCTGGCCGGCGAGGACGACATCGACGTGGTCGGGGAGGCGGCGGACGGCGAGCAGGCGGTCGCGCTCGCCCGCGAACTGCGCCCGGACGTGGTTCTGATGGACATCCGGATGCCGGGGCTCGACGGTCTGGAGGCGACCCGCCGGATCACCGAGGACGCCCGGCTCGACGGGGTCCGGGTGGTCATCCTGACCACCTTCGACGTGGACGACTACGTGTACGGGGCGCTGCGGGCCGGTGCGTCCGGGTTCCTGGTGAAGGACACCGAGCCGATGGAACTGCTGCACGGCGTACGGGTGGTGGCGCGCGGTGACGCGCTGATCGCGCCGGGCGTCACGCGCCGGCTGATCGCCGAGTTCGCGGGGCGCGCGAAGCAGCCCGACCCGAGTCCGCGGCTGAACGCCCTCACCGAGCGCGAGCGGGAGGTGATGGGCCTGGTCGGGGCGGGTCTGACGAACGACGAGATCGCCCAGCGGCTCGTGCTCTCCCCCGCCACGGCGAAGACGCACGTCAGCCGGATCATGACGAAGCTGGACGTCCGCGACCGGGCTCAGCTGGTGATCCTGGCGTACGAGTCGGGGATGATCACGCCGGGCTGGCTGGCCTGACCAGAAGCCACCCCTAGGGGCCGGGGGCCCGTGTCCGCAACCCGCGGGGTACGCCGGCGGGCGGGGTCACAACTTGTGGGGTAGACCCGCTGACCACCGCGGGCCGACGCCTGCTCCATAGGCGTAAGCCGACGCTGTCGGGGTGAATGACGACGTCCTCGATCTCGCGCGGCTGCAGTTCGCCCTCACCGCGGGCGGCCACTTCCTCTTCGTCGCCCTCACCCTGGGGCTCGCGACGGTGGTGGCCGTCCTGCAGACCAGGGCCACCTTCGGCGGCCGGGCGATCGACGCCCGCCTTGTGCGCTTCTGGGGCCGGTTGTACGTGATCAACTACGCGGTCGGCATCGTCACGGGCATCGTGATGGAGTTCCAGTTCGGGATGAGCTGGAGCGGGCTGACGCACTACGCGGGCAACGTCTTCGGGGCCTCGCTCGCGGTGGAGACGATCGTCGCGTTCTTCGTCGAGTCGACCTTCCTCGGCCTGTGGATCTTCGGCTGGCACCGCTTCGACAAGTGGGTACACCTCGCGATGATCTGGGTGGTGACGCTGACCGCGTATCTGTCGGCGTACTGGATCCTCGTCTCGAACGGCTTCCTCAACCATCCGGTGGGACACCGGACCGAGGGCGGGAAGCTCGTCCTGGACGACCCGGTGGCGGTGCTCACCAACCCGTCGGCGCTGCTGGCGTTCGGGCACATCGCGGGCGGGGCGCTGCTGACCGCGGGCTTCTTCGTCGCCGGGGTGAGCGCGTACCACCTGTTCCGGCGCACGCCCGAGTGGGAGTTCTTCGGGCGCAGTCTGCGGATCGGGGTTTACCTGTCCGTGCCCGCGCTGATGGTGACGGCGACGCTGGGCGGGCTGCAGTTCTCCGTGCTCCGCGACTTCCAGCCCATGAAGTCGGCCGTTTTCAGCGCCCAGGCGGCCGAGATCGCGCAGATCCAGGCCGACATGGTCGCCCGGTTCGGTCCCGGCGACTACGTGCCCTCCGAGGCGTGGACCCGCGGCGGCGGTCTGGTGATGCTGATCGCCTTCGCGCTGATGATGTACCTGAGCCTCGGCGGGGCGGTCCTGGCCTGCTTCAAGAAGGCCGTGTACCGCTTCCGGCTCTGGCACCTCCTGCTGATGGCCGCGGTACCTCTGCCGTACCTCGCGATGATCGGCGGCTGGGTGTTCCGGGAGGCCGGCCGGCAGCCCTGGGTCGTGTACGGGCTGCTGCGCACCGAGGACGCCGTCTCGGACCTCTCCCCCGGCACGATGCGCGCCTCGCTGATCGTCTTCACCACCCTCTTCGCGCTGCTCGCCGTGCTCAACACCTGGCTGCTGGCCCGGCACGCCCGCCGCGGCCCGGTCGAATCCGGCCTCGGCCACGACGACCGCACGGAACCCGACGACGACCCCGCCGAGGCCCTGCCCGCCGCGCGCTACTGAGGAGCGACCACCGTGGACACCCTTGCCCTCGCCCTGCTCGCCTTCTTCGCCACCGGCTACTTCGTGCTGGCCGGCGCGGACATCGGGGCCGGGATGCTCACCCCGTACCTGGGCCGCACGAGCCGTGAACGGCGGCTGGTCCTCGCCTCGTTCGCGCCGTTCTTCCTCGGCAACGAGGTGTGGCTGATCGCCACCGCCGGCGTTCTGGTCGGCTGCTTCCCCGACCTGGAGGGGGAACTGCTGACCGGGCAGTTCCCGGTCCTCGTCGCCCTGCTCACCGGCTGGATCGTCCGCGACGCCGGCCTGTGGTCGCGGGGGCGCGGCCCCGGCCCGCGCTGGCGCGCGTTCTGCGACGGGGCGGTGGTGTGCGGCAGCTGGACGGTCGCCCTGGCCTGGGGGTGGCTGCTGTCCGGGCCGCTCACCGGCACGCCGTACGCCCCGGCGGGCGGCGCCGTCGCCGGCGTCACCGCCCTGGCCACGGCCGCACTGTTCGCCGCGCACGGCCTCGGCTTCGCGACCCTCCGGCTGACCGGCACACCGTACGAGCGGGCCCGCCGGCTCGTCGGGCGGACCCGCTCCTGGCAGTCGTTCGCGTTCACCGGGGTCCTGATGGCCGCGCTGCCCGTGGCGGCCGGGCTGTCGCTGCCGCTGGCCGCCGAGGCGGCCGACGGGACGACGCTCGCGGTGCTCGTGCCCGCGCTGCTGGTCGTCACCCCGCTGCTGGTCGCCGCCCAGGCCTGGACCTGGTGGACCTTCCGGCACCGAGTCGCGCGCTGAGCACGCGTGCGGAAGGGGCCGGGGGCGGCCACGTCACGCGTCGTCGTCCGCGGCCGACGCCTCCTCCTCCCTCTTGTGGTGCAGGGCATGCTGGAGTCGGGCGACGACCGCCTGGCCGTACCGCCGGTGGCCGTGCACCCGCGGGTCGTCCGTGACGTCGTAGCGCTTCACGTACGCGCCGAGGAACGCCTGGAGGGTCGCCACCGCCGGGATGGCGATCAGCGCACCGACCGCGCCGAGCAGTGCCGTGCCGGCGACGACCGAGCCGAAGGCGACGGCGGGGTGGATGTCGACGGTCTTGGAGGTCAGCTTGGGCTGCAGGACGTAGTTCTCGAACTGCTGGTACAGCACCACGAAGGCGAGCACCCACACCGCGTACCAGGGGTTCACGGTGAACGCGATCAGCATCGGCAGCGCGCCCGCCAGGTAGGTACCGATGGTCGGGATGAACTGCGAGACCAGGCCGACCCAGACGGCGAGCGCGGGTGCGTACGGCACGCCCAGGATCTCCAGCAGGACGAAGTGCGCGACGCCGGAGATCAGCGCCATCAGGCCGCGCGAGTAGAGGTAGCCGCCGGTCTTGTCGACCGCGATCTCCCAGGCGCGCAGCACCTCGGCCTGCCGGGCCGGGGGCAGCACCGAGCAGAGCGCGCGGCGCAGCCGGGGGCCGTCGGCGGCGAAGTAGAACGAGAACAGGAAGATCGTCAGCAGCCGGAAGAGCCCGCCCAGGACGGTGGCCGAGACGTCGAGGACGCCGGTCGCGCTGTTCTGGACGTACTTCCGCAGCGTCTCCGAGCGCAGCACGCTGTCCTGGACCTCGACCCGGGACAGCTCGGTGTGGAAGGTCTGGTTGATCCAGTTGATCAAGGAGTCGAGGTACTGCGGGAAGTCCTCGACCATGTCGACGATCTGGCCCGCCAGCATGGAGCCGAGCAGCACGACGAAGCCGATGCCGACGACCGCCACGCCGAGGAAGACGAAGAAGGTGGCGAGTCCGCGCCGCATGCCGCGGGCCGCCATGCGCCCGACCGCGGGCTCTATGGCGAGGGCGAGGAAGAAGGCGATCAGGACGTTGACCAGCAGCCCGACGAGCTGGTGGAAGGCCCAGCTGCCGAGCTGGAAGCAGGCGTAGAGCGCGAGGCCGAGCAGCATGGCCCGCGGCAGCCAGCGCGGCATTCGCGCGGGGGCTGCGGTGCCGTCCCCCGCCTGTCTGGGGCCGGCGACGGTGGGGCCGGGGACGGCGGCGGTGCCGGGAGCGGTCGCAGGGACGGCAGCGTTCTCGGCGCTGTTCGCCGCAGCGTTCTCGGCGCTCTTCTCCGGGGTCTGTCGGTCGGTCTGGTCGGTCTCGTCAGTCGGGGCCACCCCGCCAGTCTCGCGCACCGTGCGGACAAACCTCCGCCGCCCCCGCGCCCCGCCCGTGCGGTCAGCGCTTGTCGGCGGGGATGTTCACAGCGGCGCAGACCGCGCGCCAGACGTCCTTCGTCTCCCAGCCGGCGTCCAGTGCCTCACGCACCGTACGGCCGCCCAGCTCCGCCATCACATGGTCCCGCGCGAAGGAGTCGGCGTACGACTCACCGAAGTGGTCGGCCATCCGTTCCCAGAAAATCGTCAACCGCATGCCACCAGTATCCCGCTCCTGAGAGTGCAGCCGGGTCGGGTACGGGGTCGGAAGGGCCGGATACGTCCTACCGTCGGACCATGGCTGGAAATCCTTCCGCATCTTCCCTCGGCGCTTCGCTCGGCACTCCCCTCGGCACCCCGCTCGCCCGTGCCGAGCAGTTCGTCCTGCTGACCGCCCGCGTGCTCGAACAGCGGCGGTTCGCCTACCACTTCCTGCGCGGCGGCGCCGAGCCCGTCGAGGCCGCGCTCACCGCCTACCTCAACGAGGACGGCGGCTACGGCCACGCCCTCGAACCCGATCTGCGCGGCCCGGTCAGCCAGCCGCTGCACACCGCGCACGCGCTGCGGGTGCTGGACTCCGTCGGACGCTGCGGAGGGCTGCGGGTCGAACGGATCTGCCGCTACCTCACCGACGTGTCCACCCACGACGGGGCGCTCCCCGCGGTCCACCCGTCCCAGCGCGGCTACCCGACGGCTCCCTTCGTCCCGGTCGTCGACCACCCGCCGAGCGAGCTGCTCGCCACCGGGCCGGTGGTCGGACTGCTGCACCGCAACCAGGTGTGGCACGCGTGGCTGTTCCGCGCCACGGACTTCTGCTGGGCCGCCGTCGAGAACCTGAGTTCCTCCCATCCGTACGAAGTACAGGCCGCGGTCGCCTTCCTGGACGGCGTCCCGGACCGCTCCCGCGCCGAGAAGGCGGCCGACCGGCTGGGCCGGCTGGTCCGAGAGCAGCGCCTCGTGGTCCTGGACCCGGAGCGCCCGGAGGCGTACCCCGTGGCACCGGGGTACGCGCCGGGCGAGCACCACTACCCGTACGACTACGCGCGGGTGCCGGACTCGCTCGCCCGGCAGTGGTTCACGGACGAGGAGATGGCCCGCTCGCTCGACCATCTGGAGGCGGCGCAGCGCGAGGACGGCGGCTGGCCGCTGCTCTGGCGCGAGTGGGCGCCCGGCCCGTCCCTGGAGTGGCGGCCGGTGGTGACGATCGAGGCGCTGCGCACCCTGCGGGCGCACGGGCGGAAGATCGACTGAGCCGGCCGGTCCCCGGTGCGGTGCGGGCCCTCAGCCGCCGAGGGCCCGTACGCCGGCGGTCACCGCGACCGCGGCGCCGACCACGACGAGGAACGGGGCACGCAGCACCAGGGCGACGGCCGCGGCGGCGACGCCGGCGGCTCGGGCGTCGATCACCAGGGATCCCTGCGCGCTGAAGGTCTGCTGCGCGGTCAGGGCGGCGAGCAGCGCGACGGGCATCAGGGCGGCCAGGCGCCGGACGACGGGGCGCTCCAGGGTCTCGGCCGGGACGAGCAGGCCGAGCAGCTTGACCAGGTAGCAGCCGACGACGGTCAGGCCGATGGCGATCCAGACGGTCGTGGGGTTCATCGCGCGTCCTCCCGCTTCTCCCGGGCCGCCGCCCGGCGGCCCTGTGCCCACAGCACGGCGGGCGCGGCCAGCGCCGCGACCAGGACCGGCACGCCGGCCGGCAGTACGGGCAGCAGCCCGAGCCCCAGCAGCACGGCGATCCCGGCCGTCGCCCGCTCCGTGGTGGTGCGCAGCATCGGCGCGAGCAGCGCCAGGAAGACGGCCGGCCCGGCGGCGTCCAGGCCCCAGGCGGCGGTGTCGCCGATCGCCTCCGCGCCCAGCGCGCCCAGCAGGGTGGTGAGGTTCCACAGCACGTACAGGGTGAGGCCGGTGACGGTGAACCCGAGGCGGACCGCCCGCCGGGTGGGCTGGGCGAGGGCGACGGCGGTGGTCTCGTCGATGACCCAGTGCGCGGCGAACGGCCGGACGGCGCGCGGCAGCGCGAGCAGCTGGGACAGCCGCAGTCCGTAGAAGGCGTTGCGGGTGCCGAGGAAGAAGGCCCCGGCGGCCGCGGTGAACGGGTTCCCGCCCGCAGCGAGCGCGCCGACCAGTGCGAACTGCGAGGCGCCGGTGAAGACCAGCAGGCTGAGCGCGCAGGTCTGGAGCAGGCTGAGGCCGGAGCCGGCGGCGGTCACGCCGAAGGCGAAGCCGGAGAGCCCGACGGCGACGCCGACACCGAGCGCGTCGCGTACGACGGCGGCGTCGGGCTTGGCCGGTCCGGGCTGCTCCCGTATGACGGGGGGTGCTGTCTGTTCTGCCACGTCGGACGACGTTACGTGGCCGTCCCCGGCCGGTCTTGTACGTTCTTGCGCCGCACGGTCGGCCCGTTACGGCCTGCCTGGCACGGTCAGTCCCGCGCGGTGGTCAGCCCCGTACGCCGCGCTCCCGCTGATACGCCCCCGGCGGCACGCCGACGCTGCGCGTGAAGTGCCGGTTCAGATGCGGCTGGTCGGTGAAGCCGACGGCGACGGCCGCCTCCGCCGGGGGCGTGCCCGCGTCGAGGAGCCGCCGGGCCCGCCGGACCCGGGCGTCGGTGAGCCAGGTGTGCGGGGGCATGCCGTACGTCTCGCGGAAGGCGCGCAGCAGCGCGAAGGGGCTGGTGCCGAGCTCGGCGGCGAGCCGCTCCAGGGTCGGCGGCTCGGTCATCCGCTCCTCCAGGAGCGCCCGGGCGCGGGCCGCGTCGCGGGCGCCGGCGGAGCGCGGCGGGCGCAGCGGCTGCGCCAGGCCGCCGTGGCTGCGCAGCATCCGGGCGGTGACCAGCCGCAACAGGCTGTCCGCGGCCAGCGCGTTGCCCTCCTCGGCGGCCCGGTGGACGCCGACGACGAGCTGCGCGGCGTACGGGTCGTCCACGACTGGCTGGGTGAAGCCGACCGCGCCGCGCACGGGCAGGATGTCGGCGGCGATCGACTGGACGAGCCCGGCGTCCGGGTAGATCGTCCGGTACGTCCAGCCCTCGGGGACGCCGGCGTGGCCGGTGTGCGGGGTGTCGGGGTTGACCAGGGCGAGCTGGCCTGGGCCGGCGCTGACGAGTTCGTCGCGGTAGTGGAAGTCCTCCACGCCCTCGGTGATCGCCGCGTAGACGAAGGTCTCGTGGGTGTGGCGGGAGAACGTCTTGCGGATGTAGTGGGCGTGCAGCAGGTCGACGCCGGGCAGCTCGGCGTACTGCCAGTACCGTGCCCGTTCGCGTGCCGCCATGCCTCCATTCTGCGTCAGAGGTCCGCCCGCGGGCCCGGCGGCCCGGCGTTTCCGCAGGTCCGGGCCGTTGTCGGTGACCGGGTGCAGGATGGGGGGCATGGCCGGCTCTGCGCTCGACTCGTTCTCCCCCGCGACCCGTGGTTGGTTCACCGGGGCTTTCCACGCGCCCACCGCCGCGCAGGAGGGCGCCTGGAAGGCGATCGGCGAGGGCTCGGACGTACTGGTCGTGGCCCCGACCGGCTCGGGCAAGACGCTGGCCGCGTTCCTGGCCGCCCTGGACCGCCTCGCCTCCGTGCCGCCGCCCGCCGAGGCGAAGAAGCGTTGCCGGGTCCTGTACGTGTCGCCGCTGAAGGCGCTCGCGGTCGACGTGGAGCGCAACCTGCGCTCCCCGCTGACCGGGATCCGGCAGGAGGCGGTCCGGCTCGGCCTGCCCGAGCCGGAGGTGAAGGTGGGGATCCGGTCCGGCGACACCCCGCCGGCGGAGCGGCGGGCGCTGGCGACACGCCCGCCGGACATCCTGATCACCACGCCGGAATCGCTGTTCCTGATGCTCACCTCGGCCACCCGGGAGGCGCTCTCCGGGATCGAGACGGTGATCCTGGACGAGGTCCACGCGGTCGCCGGGACGAAGCGCGGCGCGCATCTGGCGCTCTCCCTGGAGCGGCTGGACGGGCTGCTGCCGCGGCCGGCCCGCCGGATCGGTCTGTCGGCGACGGTCCGGCCGGTCGACGAGGTGGCCCGCTATCTGTCGCCGCAGCGCCGGGTGGAGATCGTCCAGCCGAAGTCCGGCAAGGAGTTCGACCTGTCGGTGGTCGTCCCGGTGGAGGACCTGGGCGAGCTGGGCGGTTCGCCGGCCTCCGAGGAGCGGGAGGGCGGCGAGAAGCCGTCAATCTGGCCGCACGTCGAGGAACGCATCGCGGACCTGGTCCAGGCGCACCGCTCGACGATCGTCTTCGCCAACTCGCGCCGGCTGGCCGAGCGGCTGTGCAACCGGCTGAACGAGATCGCGTACGAGCGAGCCACGGGCGAGGCCATGCCCGACGGGCAGCCGCCCGCCGAGATCATGGCGCAGTCCGGGGCGGCGCAGGGCGCTCCCGCGCTGCTGGCCCGGGCGCACCACGGCTCGGTCTCCAAGGAGCAGCGGGCCCTGGTGGAGGAGGACCTGAAGGCGGGCCGGCTGCCCGCGGTGGTCGCCACGTCCAGTCTGGAGCTGGGCATCGACATGGGAGCGGTGGATCTGGTCGTCCAGGTCGAGTCGCCGCCGTCGGTGGCCTCCGGCCTCCAGCGCGTGGGCCGCGCGGGCCACCAGGTGGGCGCGGTCTCCACGGGCGTCGTGTTCCCGAAGTACCGGGGCGACCTGGTGCAGGCGGCCGTGGTGACGGAGCGGATGCGGACCGGCTCGATCGAGTCGCTGCGGATCCCCGCCAACCCGCTGGACGTGCTGGCGCAGCAGTTGGTGGCGATGGTCGCCCTGGACACGTGGCAGGTCGACGACCTGCTGGCGGCGGTCCGGCGGGCGGCGCCGTTCGCCTCACTGCCCGAGTCGGCGTTCACCGCCGTCCTGGACATGCTGGCCGGCCGCTACCCCTCGGACGCGTTCGCGGAGCTGCGGCCGAGGGTGGTGTGGGACCGCGTCGCCGGGACGGTCACGGGCCGGCCGGGGGCGCAGCGGCTCGCGGTCACGTCCGGCGGCACGATCCCGGACCGGGGCCTGTTCGGCGTGTTCCTCGCCGGTGCCGACCCGAAGAAGGGCGGCGGCCGGGTCGGCGAGCTCGACGAGGAGATGGTCTACGAGTCCCGAGTCGGGGACGTCTTCACGCTGGGCACCACCTCGTGGCGGATCGAGGACATCACACGCGACCGGGTCCTGGTCTCGCCCGCCCCCGGCGTGCCCGGGCGGCTGCCGTTCTGGAAGGGCGACCAGCTGGGCCGGCCGCTCGAACTGGGCCGCGCGGTGGGCGCGTTCCTGCGCGAGGTCGGTTCGCTGAGCGAGGAGGACGCCCGGCTGCGGCTGCTCGCCGCGGGCCTGGACGCCTGGGCGGCGGACAACGTGATCGCCTACCTGGACGAGCAGCGACGGGCCTGCGGCCACGTACCCGACGACCGCACGATCCTGGTGGAGCGGTTCCGCGACGAGCTGGGCGACTGGCGGGTCGTGATCCACTCCCCCTTCGGGGCGCAGGTGCACGCCCCGTGGGCTCTGGCGCTGGGCGCCCGGCTGTCCGAGCGGTACGGCATGGACGCGCAGGTGATGCACGCGGACGACGGCATCGTGCTGCGGCTGCCGGACGCCGACCTGATGGGCTTGGACCTCCTCGACCAGGATCCCGTGCACCTGGACAGCACGTACGACTCCGAGCAGGCACCGGTCGGGGCGGGGGACGTCGTCTTCGACAAGGGCGAGGTCTCCCAGATCGTCACCGACCAGGTCGGCGGCTCGGCGCTGTTCGCCTCCCGGTTCCGCGAGTGCGCGGCCCGCGCCCTGCTGCTGCCCAAGCGGAACCCGGGAAAGCGGACGCCGCTGTGGCAGCAGCGCCAGCGGGCCGCGCAACTGCTCCAGGTGGCGAGCGAGTTCGGCTCGTTCCCGATCGTCCTGGAGGCGGTGCGCGAGTGCCTGCAGGACGTCTTCGACGTGCCGGGCCTGACCGAGCTGATGGGCGACCTGGAGTCGCGGCGGGTGCGCCTGGTCGAGGTCACCACCCCCGAGCCGTCCCCGTTCGCCCGCTCCCTGCTCTTCGGCTACGTCGCCCAGTTCCTCTACGAGGGGGACTCGCCGCTGGCCGAGCGGCGCGCGGCCGCCCTCTCGCTGGACTCCCGGCTCCTCGCGGAGCTGCTGGGCCAGGCGGAGCTGCGCGAGCTGCTCGACGCGGACGTGCTGGCCGAGCTGGAGCGCGAGCTGCAGTGGCGCACCGACGACCGCCGGGTCAAGGACGTGGAGGGAGTCGCCGACCTGCTGCGGGTCCTCGGTCCGCTGACCGACGCCGAGCTGGCCGAGCGGGGCGCGGAGCCGGGCTGGGCCGAGGAGTTGTCCCGGGCCCGCCGCGCGATCCGGGTCCGGATCGCGGGCGCCGAGCACTGGGCCGCGATCGAGGACGCCGGACGACTCCGCGACGCGCTGGGCACGGCCCTGCCGGTGGGCGTCCCGGAGGCCTTCACGGAACCGGTGAAGGACCCGCTGGGCGATCTCCTCGCCCGGTTCGCCCGTACGCACGGCCCGTTCACGTCCGCCGAGGCCGCCGCCCGCTTCGGTCTGGGCGCGGCAGTCACCGACGGGGCGCTGCAGCGTCTGGCCGCGTCCGGCCGGGTCGTCCAGGGCGAGTTCCACCCGTCCGGGATCGGACAGGAGTGGTGCGACGCGTCGGTGCTGCGCCGGCTGCGCCGCCGCTCCCTGGCGGCGCTGCGGCACGAACTGGAGCCGGTGCCACCGGCCGCGCTCGCGACCTTCCTCCCCCAGTGGCAGCACCTGGGCGGCGGCGGGCTGCGCGGGATCGACGGACTGGCCCGCGCGATCGAGCAGTTGCAGGGCGCGCCGGTGCCCGCCTCGGCGCTGGAGAAGTTGATCCTGCCGTCCCGGGTCGGCAACTACGACCCGGCGATGCTCGACGAACTCACCACCACCGGCGAGGTCCTGTGGGCCGGCGCGGGGGCGCTCCCCGGCAAGGACGGCTGGGTGTCGCTGTACCTGGCGGACGCGGCACCGCTGCTGCTCCCCCCGGCACATCCGCTCGAACTCACCGCGCTGCACGAGTCGGTGCTCACCGCGCTCGCCGGCGGCTACGGCCTGTTCTTCCGTCAGATCGCCGACCAGGTCCGGGCCACCACGCACCCGGACGCCACCGATCCGCAGCTGGCCGACGCCCTGTGGGACCTGGCGTGGTCCGGCCGCCTGACCAACGACACGCTCTCGCCGCTGCGTTCGCTGCTCGGCTCCGGCCGCACGGCCGGCTCGACGGCGCACCGCGCCCGCCGTACGATCCCGCGCGGCCGGTACGGCACCCTGACCGCCGCCGCGCGCCCCGCGTCGCGGTCCGGCCCTCCGACGGTCAGCGGGCGATGGTCGCTGCTGCCGCCCACCGAGCCCGATCCGACGCACCGCGCCCACGCCCTGGCCCGCACCCTGCTCGACCGGCACGGCGTGGTGACCCGCGGCGCGGTGGCGGCCGAGGGCGTCGAGGGCGGGTTCTCGGCGACGTACCGGATCCTGTCGGCGTTCGAGGACAGCGGCCAGGCCCGCCGCGGCTACGTGGTGGAGGGTCTGGGCGCGGCCCAGTTCGCGATGGACGGCGCGGTGGACCGGCTGCGGGCGGCGGCGACGGCCAAGGACCGCGGCGCCGAGGCGGGCGCCGGCCCGCGCGCGCTGGTCCTGGCGGCCGCGGACCCGGCGAACGCGTACGGTGCGGCGCTCTCCTGGCCGGAGCCGCCGGACGGAGCGGGGCACAAGCCGGGCCGCAAGGCGGGGTCGATGGTCGTCCTCGTCGACGGCGAGCTCACGCTCTACATGGAGCGCGGCGGCAAGACGCTGCTGTCCTGGCCCGCCGACCCCGACGACCCGGCCCTGACGGCCGCCGCGGAGGCCCTTGCGGCGTCCGCCCGGGCCGGGCACCTCGGCACGGTCACGGTGGAACGAATCAACGGCGCGACGGCCCTGACCTCGCCGTTGTCCCGCGCCCTGGAGGCGGCCGGATTCCACGCCACCCCGCGCGGCCTGCGCCTGCGCCCGTAGCGGGGACGGGAGGAGGCCATGCCCGAGGGAGACACCGTCTGGCAGACCGCCCGCCGCCTGCACGGCGCGCTGGCCGGCCGGGTGCTGACCCGGTCCGACCTGCGCGTCCCCCGCTTCGCGACGGCGGATCTGACCGGCCGCGGCGTGCTGGACGTGACCCCGCGTGGAAAGCACCTGCTCACCCGCGTCGAAGGGGGTCTGACCCTCCACTCGCATCTGCGGATGGAGGGCGCCTGGCACGTGTACGCCCCGGGCGTACACTGGCGGGGCGGCCCGACCCACCAGATCCGCGCGATCCTCGGCAACACGGAGGCGGTCGCCGTCGGCTACCGGCTGCCCGTCCTCGCGCTGATCCGCACCGCGGACGAGCCGGACGTCGTCGGCCACCTCGGCCCCGACCTGCTGGGCCCGGACTGGGACGCCGTGGAGGCCGCGCGCCGGCTCACGGCGGACCCCGCCCGCCCGCTTGGCGAGGCCCTGCTGGACCAGCGCAACCTGGCCGGAATCGGCAACGTCTACAAGTGCGAGTTGGCGTTCCTTGCCGCCGCGAGCCCGTGGCTGCCGGTCGGCGAGCTCGGCCCGGACGTCCCGGCCCGCCTCGTCGCCACCGCCCACCGCCTTCTGGAGGCGAACAAGGACCGCCCCGACCGCCGTACGACGACGACCCGTTCGGTGCGGGGCGGCGGGCTGTACGTGTACGGCCGCGGGGGCCGCCCCTGTCTGCGCTGCGGGGCGCCCGTCCGGAAGGACGAGTCCGGCGACCGGATCACGTACTGGTGCCCCGGCTGTCAGCAGGGCCCACTGCCACAAAGCCCGCCCAGCTAATTGACGACCCGTCAGATCGGGTCGTACCGTCCGCTCATGCTCCTCACCGCGTACGACCTCACCGGCCGCACCGCGTTCGTCACCGGCGCCGCGAGCGGGATCGGCCGGGCCGCCGCCGCCCTGCTGGCCGAGGCGGGCGCCACCGTCCACTGCGCGGACCTCGACGAGGTCGGCCTGCAGAAGACCGCCGCGCTGGTGGCCGACCGGGGCGGCACGGCCCACGCCGTCCCCCTGGACGTCACGGACGCGGCCGCCGTCGACGCCGCGGTCCGCGCGGCCGGCCCGCTGCACGTCATGGCCGCGATCGCGGGCATCATGCACACGAGCTCCGTCCTGGAGACCCGCGAGGAGGACCTCGACCGGGTCCTGGCGGTCAATTTCAAGGGCGTCTTCCACGCCGCCCGGTCGGCCGCCGCCGCCATGATCGACTCAGGCGTCCGGGGCTCGGTCGTCACCATGGCCTCGGGCGCCATGGACTCCGCGAGCCCCGGCCTGCTCTGCTACAGCGTCGCCAAGGCGGCGGTGGTCCAGCTGACCAAGACGCTGGCCACCGAGGTAGGCCGGCACGGCATCCGGGTCAACGCGATCGCCCCGGGCTGGATCCGCACCCCCATGACCGACCGTCACGAGCCGGCCGCGCAGGAACAGGCCGAGGCGGCCATGGTCCGGATCTCCCCCCTGGGCCGGGTCGGCGAACCCGAGGACATCGCGCACGCGGTCCTCCACCTCGCCTCCGACGCGTCCTCGTTCACGACGGGTCAGATCCTCCGCCCCAACGGCGGCGTCGCGATGCCGTGGTGACCCGCCCCCGCGGGGCCGCCCCGACCGGCCCCGCACGCTCCGCAGGTGTTCCCGCCACATGCACCGGCAGCAGACTCAGCCCCCAGCCGCCGGCCGCGACAGCCCCCTCGACGAGCCCCGCCTGACCGGGTGCCAGCAGCAGCCGCAGCACCGCCCAGAACCACAGGCAGCCCACGACCACAGCGAGCACCGTCAGCGGAACCCGTCGCCGTACCATGGCCGCCTCCTCCGGACGACGCTAAACCGCCCCGCCCGTCCCCCGGCAGGGCGCACCCGTTGCACTCCCGGCGCACGGCGCGACCGTCAGGTCCTTTCACTTCACCATGACACGACCCGCGCGACCCCGCACGACCTCGCACACCCCCGCACGGAAAAGCCCCGGTCGCCGCCCTCGTGGGGCGTCGACCGGGGCAATCCCCTTGTCACGGATCAGGCGGCGACGACGTCCACCGCTTCCGCGGGCGCCTTGATGGTCACCCGCTCGGTCGGCACACCTGTCACCGACGTCACCGATACGGAGTTGAGCATGGGGCGGACCGGTGCGGGCACCGGCTCGCTCGACGCCGCAGACTCGGCCAGTTCGGCCAGCGACAACTCGTCGCTCACTTCCCGCATGAGCTCGGACATCCGTACGTCAAGCGCGTCGCAGATCGCGGAGAGCAGTTCGGAGGAAGCCTCCTTCTGCCCCCGCTCCACCTCGGAGAGATAGCCGAGCGATACTCGGGCGGACGAGGAGACTTCGCGCAGAGTACGGCCCTGGCGCTGGCGCTGCCGACGCAGCACGTCACCCAGCAGGCGACGGAGCAGAATCATCGGTGGCTCCCTCCTCGGACCGCGTAGCCGCATCCTTCACGCCCCACCGTACCGCCTCGCGCCGCGGCCGTGCGGGGAGCGATGTCGTGTTCACTCAGGGCTGCAAACATCAATTCCCCCCGTTCTGTTCCGTATCCTGTGCCCGCGCATTTCCGGAGAGTTCGCCACCGAGCAGTTCCAGCACGCTCCGTACACTCTCTCTACGGATTTCCGCACGGTCGCCGTTCAACCGCAACGAGGCCACTTTCCCAGCCCCGGCCGGGCCGGCGACGGCCACGTAGACCGTTCCGACGGGCTGTCCGTCCTGCGGATCCGGACCCGCGACGCCCGTGGTCGCGATCCCCCAGTCGGCGCCCAACCGGACCCGTACACCCGCCGCCATCTGCAGCGCGACCTCGGGGTCGACCGCCCCGCGGGCCGCCAGGAGCGTCCCGTCGACCCCCAGCAATTGCTCCTTCAGGGCCGTGGCGTACGCCGTCACGGACCCGCGGAACGTCTTGGATGCCCCGGGTACCCCGGTGAGCTCCGCGGCCACCAGACCGCCCGTGAGGGACTCGGCGACCGCCAGCGTGCCGCCACGCTCCGCGAGCAGTGCCAGGACCCGGGCGGCCTCGCTCATGCCTCCGGCCCCGCCTCCGCGGCGGCGGCCGCGCGCTCCTCGGCCAGTCCCCTGCGGCGCAGGACCACCGCCTGTCGCACATAATCCAGACCGGTGACGACCGTCAGCACGACGGCGACCGCCATCACCCAGAAGCGCAGGGTCGCGAGCGGCCCGGTGAGCACCAGGACGTACATCCCGACCGCGGTGCCCTGCGCGAGCGTCTTCATCTTGCCGCCGCGGCTGGCCGGGATCACTCCGTGCCGGATCACCCAGAACCGCATGAGCGTGATCCCGAGCTCCCGGAAGAGGATCACCCCGGTCACCCACCACGGCAGGTCACCCAGGGCCGAAAGGCTGATCAGACCGGCGGCCATGATCGCCTTGTCGGCGATCGGGTCGGCGATCTTCCCGAAGTCGGTGACCAGGTTGTACGTCCGGGCCAGGTGCCCGTCGAACACGTCCGTGATCATGGCGACGGCGAAGGCCGCCCACGCCCAGGCCCGCCAGACCGGGTCGTGCCCGCCGTCCTGGAGCAGCAGCACCACGAACCCGGGCACGAGGACGAGCCGGATCATGGTGAGGATGTTGGCGATGTTCCACAGGCTGGCCTCGTTGACGGCCGCAGCGCCCAGCTTGCCGCGAGGCGCCGGCCTACCGGTCCCGCCCGTCGCGGATGCCGGCACTCCGGTCATCTGCCCGCCTCCTCGAAGAGACACTCGGCCACCAGGTCGACGCCCTCGGTGCCGACGACCTTGGCCCTGACCATACGGCCGGGGACCAGGTCGAGATCCTCGGTGGAGTCCATCGTGAGGTACACCTGGCCGTCGGTCTCGGGCGCCTGGTGCGCGGCCCGGCCGATCCAGCCGTCCTCCTCGTCCTCGGCCTCGACCAGTACCTCCAGGGTCTCTCCGAGCCGCTCCTCCGCGCGCTGCGCGGTGAGCTCCTCGGCGAGCCGGGACAGGTGGGCCAGACGCTCGTCGACGACGTCCTGGTCGAGCTTGTGCTCGTACGTGGCGGCCTCGGTGCCGTCCTCGTCGGAGTAGCCGAAGACGCCGATGGCGTCGAGACGGGCGTGCGTGATGAAGCGTTCCAGCTCGGCGAAGTCCGCCTCGGTCTCGCCGGGGAAGCCGACGATGAAGTTGGACCGGGCACCGGCCGTGGGGGCCTTGGTGCGGATGGTCTCGAGCAGCTCCAGGAACCGGTCGGTGTCGCCGAAGCGGCGCATCGCCCGCAGCACGTCGGGCGCGCTGTGCTGGAAGGACAGGTCGAAGTACGGGGCGACCTTCTCGGTCGAGGTCAGCACGTCGATCAAGCCCGGGCGCATCTCGGCGGGCTGCAGGTAGCTGACCCGGACCCGCTCGATCCCGTCCACGGCCGCCAGCTCGGGCAGCAGCGTCTCCAGGAGGCGGATGTCGCCGAGGTCCTTGCCGTACGAGGTGTTGTTCTCGGAGACCAGCATGATCTCCTTCACGCCCTGCTCGGCGAGCCAGCGCGTCTCACCGAGGACGTCGGAGGGACGCCGGGAGACGAAGGAGCCGCGGAAGGACGGGATGGCGCAGAACGAGCAGCGGCGGTCGCAGCCGGAGGCGAGCTTCACGGAGGCGACGGGGCTGGTGTCGAGCCGCCGGCGCAGCGGGGCGCGCGGGCCGGAGGCCGGGGCGACGCCGTCGGGAAGGTCGGCCGGCGCCTCGGCGGGGGCCTCGGCCGCGCCGTGCCCGGGCAGGGCCACGTCCGCGGCGGCCTGCTGGCGCTCCACCGGGGACAGCGGCAGCAGCTTGCGCCGGTCACGCGGGGTGTGCGCCTCGACGCTGCCGCCGCTGAGGATGGTCTGGAGCCGGTTGCTGATGTCGGCGTAGTCGTCGAAGCCGAGCACGCCGTCCGCCTCGGGCAGGGCGTCGGCGAGCTCCTTGCCGTACCGCTCGGCCATACAGCCGACGGCCACCACGGCCTGGGTCTTGCCGTGATCCTTCAGATCATTGGCTTCGAGGAGGGCGTCGACGGAGTCCTTCTTGGCGGCCTCGACGAATCCACAGGTGTTGACGACGGCGACGTCCGCGTCCTCGGCGTTCTCGACGAGCTGCCAGCCGTCCGCTGCCAAGCGGCCTGCCAGCTCCTCCGAGTCCACCTCGTTACGGGCGCAGCCAAGAGTGACAAGGGCGACGGTACGGCGTTCGGGCATGGACTCAAGACTACTTCGTCCCGACCGCTGCCCCGCCGCGCAGGGTTCACCGGCCCGACGGGTCGGGCCGCCCCGGCCGTCACCCGGAGGCGCAGGGCCGGGCAGGACCCGGGCGGGACCCGGGGCCGGACTCAGCCGGCCGCCGGGTCTCCCTTGCCGTACGAGAGCCGCTCGACGTCGCCGTCCTCGAACTTCTCGTCGATCTTCTTGCCGTTCACCCAGAGCTCGATCGGGCCGGCGTTGCCGAGGACCAGGTCGATGCGATCGTCGTCCTGGAAGGTCTTCTTCTCGCCCTGCTCGATGAAGCCCTCGAAGAGCGTCCTGCCGTCCTTGGCCTTGGCCGACATCCAGCTCTTGTCGTCGGCGACCAGGATCACCGTGACCTTGTCCGCCGGGACCGCCGCGATGGCGCTCTCGGACGGGACGGGCTTGGGGTCGACGGGCTTGCTCGGCGCCGGCTTGGCACTGGTGGGCTTCTTCTCCGGGCCCGGCGCCTCGGCGACGGCGCCGCGGCCCTCGGTGTCGTTCTCGCTGAACACCGTGAAGCCGACGAAGCCGACGACGGCCACGATGGCGGCGACCATGGCGGCGGTCCAGTTGGGCCGGCGCGGCTCGGGACGGATGCGTTCCGCCTCGAACAGCGGAGCGGCGGGGGTCGGCTCGGGCCGGCCGCCGTGCTCGGCGTCGTACTGGTCGACCAGCGGGGCGGGGTCGAGGCCGACCGCGCGGGCGAGCGTGCGGATATGGCCGCGCGCGTAGACGTCCCCTCCGCAGCGGGAGAAGTCGTCCTCCTCGATCGCGTGCACGATCGGGACGCGGACCCGGGTGGAGGAGCTGACCTCCTCGACGGTCAGACCGGCGGCGATGCGGGCCTGCTGGAGCACGCGACCGATGGAAGGCCGGTCGTCTGCCGGCGAGTTCCGGTCGTCTTCGGGGGAGTTGCCGATGGACACGAGGGCGCCTTTCGAGCGTGTAGCCACCTGCTGGAGGTTCAGTCTATGGGTGGTACGAAAGGGTGGGGCAACCGGGCGGCCGCGATCTGTACGCCATCGGAATGGCCGAGCGCGCCCACCGGAAGGGTGGTCGTACGGAGAGAGGGTGCGGGGGACATCTGTCCTCCCCTCCAACTTGACGTACGGCCAAGGGAAACGGTTGCCCTGGAAATCCCTACGAGTGAGACTCCCCGCGGATCACGGCGAGCACTCCGTCCAGCTCGTCCGGTTTCACCAGAACATCCCTCGCCTTGGACCCCTCGCTCGGTCCCACGATGTTGCGGGACTCCATCAGATCCATCAGCCGGCCGGCCTTCGCGAAGCCGACGCGCAGCTTGCGCTGGAGCATCGACGTCGAGCCGAACTGGGTGGAGACGACCAGCTCGGCGGCCTGGCAGAGCAGGTCGAGGTCGTCGCCGATGTCCTCGTCGATCTCCTTCTTCTGCTTGGTGCCGACGGTGACGTCGTCCCGGAAGACCGGCGCCATCTGGTCCTTGCAGTGCTGGACGACCGCGGCCACCTCGTGCTCGGTGACGAAAGCGCCCTGCATGCGGGTCGGCTTGTTCGCGCCCATCGGCAGGAACAGGCCGTCGCCCTTGCCGATCAGCTTCTCCGCGCCGGGCTGGTCGAGGATGACCCGGCTGTCGGCGAGCGAGGACGTGGCGAAGGCGAGCCGGGAGGGCACGTTCGCCTTGATCAGGCCGGTGACGACGTCGACGGAGGGCCGCTGGGTGGCCAGCACCAGGTGGATGCCGGCGGCGCGGGCGAGCTGGGTGATGCGGACGATGGCGTCCTCGACGTCGCGCGGGGCGACCATCATCAGGTCGGCCAGCTCGTCGACGATGACCAGCAGGTACGGGTACGGCTGGAGCTCGCGCTCGCTGCCCTCGGGCAGCTTGACCTTGCCGTTGCGGATGGCCTCGTTGAAGTCGTCGATGTGCCGGAAGCCGAAGGCCGCGAGATCGTCGTAGCGCAGGTCCATCTCGCGCACCACCCACTGCAGGGCCTCGGCGGCCCGCTTGGGGTTGGTGATGATCGGGGTGATCAGGTGCGGGATGCCCTCGTACGCGGTGAGCTCGACCCGCTTGGGGTCGACCAGCACCATCCGGACGTCCTCGGGGGTCGCTCTTATCATCACCGAGGTGATCAGGCAGTTGATGCACGAGGACTTGCCGGAGCCGGTGGCGCCCGCCACCAGGACGTGCGGCATCTTCGCCAGGTTGGCCATCACGTAGCCGCCCTCGACGTCCTTGCCGAGCGCGACCAGCATCGGGTGCTCGTCGCCGGCCGCGTCCGCGAGGCGCAGCACGTCGCCGAGGTTGACCATCTCGCGGTCGCTGTTCGGGATCTCGATGCCGACCGCGGACTTGCCGGGGATCGGCGAGATGATCCGGACGTCCGGGGACGCGACGGCGTAGGCGATGTTCTTGGTCAGCGCCGTGATCTTCTCGACCTTCACGGCGGGGCCGAGTTCGACCTCGTACCGGGTGACCGTCGGGCCGCGGGTGAAGCCGGTGACGGCGGCGTCGACCTTGAACTCCGTGAAGACGTTGGACAGCGCGTCCACGACGGCGTCGTTGGCGGCGCTGCGGGTCTTGCCGGGTCCGCCGCGCTCCAGCAGGTCCAGCGACGGCAGCGAGTAGGTGATGTCCCCGGAGAGCTGGAGCTGCTCGGCGCGCGGCGGCAGGTCGGTGGGCTCGGGGGCGGGCTTGGTGAGGTCGGGGACCCCTGCGGGGCGCTCGGCGCCCCGGGCCGGCGGTACGGCGCGGCCGGCCTGTCCGGCGCGCCCCGCCTCCGCCTCGTCCGCCGCTGCGGCCTCGGCGGCGGCTTCTGCGGCCATGGCGGCGGCCCGCTCGCGGTCGGCGGTGACGTCCCGGGTGAGGCCGGCGACGAGCGGGGACGGCGGCATGCCGTTGAGCACGGCCCCGTCCAGCGCGGCGGCCGCGGCCGCGGCGACGTCCACCGCGTCCATGGGCCGGTCGAACTCGGGCTGCACGGAGGCGCGGCGCGGCCGCTTGCGGTTGCTGAGCGCCTCCTCCTCGGCGCGGTCGGCGTCGTACGGCTCGGCGGGCGCGGCGGACCTGCGGCGGGCGGTCGGGGCGCGCCGCGCCTCGCTGTCGCGCCAGGCGTCCTCGTCGTACGCCTCCGCCGCCTCCTCGTCGCCCGTGTACGCGGGCTCGACCAGGCCGAGCCGGGCGCCGAGGGCGCGCAGCCGCTGCGGGATGGCGTTGACGGGCGTGGCGGTGACGACCAGCAGACCGAAGACGGTCAGCAGGACAAGCAGGGGGACGGCGAGGACCTCGCCCATCATGAAGACCAGGGGTTGCGACGCGGCCCAGCCGATCAGCCCGCCGGCGTCCTGTATGGCGTCGGCGCCATGGGCGCGGCCGGGCGAGCCGCAGGCGATGTGCACCTGCCCGAGCACGCCGATGACCAGGGCGGACAGTCCGATGACGATGCGGCCGTTGGCGTCCGGCTTCTCCGGGTAGAGGATCAGCCGGATCGCGATCGCGCCGAGCAACAGCGGCACCAGCAGGTCGAGCCGGCCGAAGGCGCCGGTGACCAGCATCTCGACGAGGTCGCCGACCGGGCCGCGCAGGTTGGACCAGGTACCGGCCGCGACGATCAGCGCGAGGCCGAGCAGGAGCAGCGCCATGCCGTCCTTGCGGTGCGCCGGGTCGAGCCCCTTCGCGCCGCGCCCTATCCCCCGGAACATCGCGCCGACGCCGTGTGCGACGCCGAGCCAGAGGCCGCGGGCGAGCCGGTACACGCCCCCGGTGGGGGACGGTGCGGGCTTGGGGGCCGCCTTCTTCGCCGCGGTCTTGCGGGCGGGTGCCTTCTTCGCGGGCGCGGCCTTCTTGGCCGCGGTCTTCTTCGCGGGGGGTTTGGCGGGCGCCGCCTTCTTCGCGGCGCCCGTCGTACGGCCGGCGCGCGGCTTCGCGGTGCCCGCCGTGCCCTGGGAACCTTTGCCGGACGTACGTGAGGCCATGATGCTGAGGTTACCGGTGGAGACGGCGGTGAACACTCCTGCCCACCGCTTCACCCGTCCGTGTCGCCCTCAGGGAACCGGAAACTGACGCCCGTTCACGGTGCCGGGCCGCCCGTGACGGGACGTCAGGTCTGGGCGGGGAGGCTGGGCGCGCCGCCCGTGCCCGGCTCCAGCGCGTCGAGCGCCCTGCGCAACCCTGTGAGCTTGCGCTCCAGATGGGCCGCGGTGGCGACGGCCGCGGCGTCCGCCGAGTCGTCGTCGAGCTGCTTGGACAGCGCCTCGGCCTGCTCCTCCACGGCGGCGAGGCGGGCGGAGAGCTCGGCGAGCAGTCCGGCCGACTCCTTGGCGTGGCCGCCGGGGCCACTGCCCTCCAACTGGAGCCGCAGCAGCGCGGCCTGCTCGCGCAGCTGGCAGTTCTTCATGTACAGCTCGACGAAGACCGAGACCTTGGCGCGCAGCACCCACGGGTCGAACGGCTTGGAGATGTAGTCGACCGCGCCGGCCGCGTAGCCGCGGAAGGTGTGGTGCGGGCCGTGGTTGATGGCCGTGAGGAAGATGATCGGGATGTCCCGCGTCCGCTCGCGGCGCTTGATGTGCGCGGCGGTCTCGAATCCGTCCATGCCGGGCATCTGGACATCCAGCAGGATGACCGCGAAGTCGTCGGTCAGCAGCGCCTTGAGCGCTTCCTCCCCGGACGATGCCCGCACCAGTGTCTGATCGAGCGCGGAGAGGATGGCCTCCAGCGCCAGCAGATTCTCCGGCCGGTCATCGACCAGGAGGATCTTGGCCTTCTGCACCATGCCCCGTCCTCCTCGCCCCGGCTTGGGCTCCTCCCGGCCGGTCGAGCCGGGGGAAGCGCCGGGGGCCGCCCCAGAAGACGACTCCCATGCGCCGTCCGTCCTTGTGCCGGTCATGGTAGCCGCACCCCGCCTGTCGCCACACCCTGTCACCACGATGTCACTGTGCACGTAGCAGAAACGCGGTGAGAGACCAGAAGGTTCCCCGAATCCCGCCGTCCCACACCGCTTCCGGCACAGCCTGTCAGCAATCCGCCGCCTCGTACACGACGCGCGCCGCCGACCGCCGCCGACCCGCGCGTACCCGCGGGCCGGCGGCCTGCGCTCACTCGCCGCGCATCCAGTGCTCCATCACCGACAACAGGTGGTCGGGATCGACCGGCTTCGTCACGTAGTCGGACGCGCCGGACTCGATCGCCTTCTCCCGGTCGCCCTTCATCGCCTTGGCGGTGAGCGCGATGATCGGCAGGCCGGCGAACTGCGGCATGCGGCGGATCGCCGTCGTCGTCGCGTACCCGTCCATCTCGGGCATCATGATGTCCATCAGCACGACCGTCACATCATCGTGCTGCTCCAGGACTTCGATGCCCTCCCGGCCGTTCTCCGCGTACAGCACCGAGAGGCCGTGCTGCTCCAGGACGCTGGTGAGCGCGAAGACGTTGCGGATGTCGTCGTCGACGATCAGCACCTTCTCGCCGCCGAAGGAGAAGGTGCGGCGCGGCTGCTCCTCGTCCTCGGCCGCCCCGTACGCCTCCTGCCCCGGTACGGCCTCGGCCGGCAGCCCGGCCGACTGCCCCGCCCCGCCCCACAGCGCCTTGCGGCGGTGCCGGAACAGCGCCCCGGCACCCGAACGCGACTCCGCCGGCGGCAGCGCCGCGGTGGGCGGCTCAGGCGCGAGCGGTACGGCCCCGTCGGCGCCCTGCCCTGCCGCCGAGTCCTCGATGGCCGCCCGCGGCTCGAGCCCGCCGGGCTGCGGATAGCCGTTCGGCGGCAGCTCGCTCGGCTGCAGCGGCAGGTAGAGCGTGAACGTCGATCCGCGGCCCGGCTCGCTGGCCGCATAGATCTCGCCGCCGAGCAGCCGCGCGATCTCCCGGCTGATCGACAGGCCGAGGCCCGTGCCGCCGTACTTGCGGCTCGTCGTCCCGTCCGCCTGCTTGAACGCCTCGAAGATCACCCGCATCTTGCCCGCGGCGATCCCGATGCCGGTGTCCGTCACCGAGAACGCGATCAGCTCGGCGTCGGCGTCGCGCAGCGAACCGGCCTCCAGGAGCTGCTCCCGGATCGACTGCGGCACGTGCGCCCCGGCCGGCCGGATGACCAGCTCGACCGCGCCGGAGTCGGTGAACTTCACCGCGTTGGACAGCAGGTTGCGCAGCACCTGGAGCAGCCGCTGCTCGTCGGTGTGCAGCGTGGCGGGCAGTTCGGGCGAGACCCGGACCGAGAAGTCCAGGCCCTTCTCCGCGGTCAGCGGCCGGAACGTCGCCTCCACATAGTCCACGAGCTGGACCAGCGCGATCCGGGTCGGGGAGACGTCCATCTTGCCCGCCTCGACCTTGGACAGGTCGAGGATGTCGTTGATCAGCTGGAGCAGGTCGGAGCCGGCGCCGTGGATGGTCTCGGCGAACTCGACCTGCTTCGGCGTCAGGTTGGTATCGGCGTTGTCGGCGAGCAGCTTGGCCAGGATCAGCAGCGAGTTGAGCGGGGTGCGCAGCTCGTGCGACATGTTGGCCAGGAACTCGGACTTGTAGCGCATGGAGACGGCGAGCTGCTCGGCCCGCTCCTCCAGCACCTGCCGGGCCTCCTCGATCTCGGTGTTCTTCACCTCGATGTCCCGGTTCTGCTGGGCGAGGAGCTCCGCCTTCTCCTCCAACTCCGCGTTGGTGCCCTGGAGTTCCTTCTGCCGGTGCTCCAGCTCCGCGGACCGCTCCCGCAGCTGTTCGGTCAGCTCCTGCGACTGCGTGAGCAGCACCTCGGTCTTGGTGTTGACGCTGATCGTGTTCACCGTCGTCGCGATCAGCTCGGCGAGCTGGTTGAGGAAGTCCCGCTGGATCTGCGTGAACGGCTGGAACGACGCCAGCTCGATGACGCCGAGCACCTTCCCCTCGAACAGCACCGGCAGCACGATCACATGGGCCGGCGAGGCCTCGCCGAGCCCGGACGAGATCTTCAGGTACCCCGGCGGAACGTTGACCTGGATCGTCCGCTTCTCCTCCGCGGCCGTCCCGATCAGCGTCTCGCCCGGCCGGAACGAGGTGGGCATCGACCCGGCGGAGTAGCCGTAACTGCCGCGCATCCGCAGCTCGTACTGGCCCTCCTCCTGCTCCCCCAGATCGGCGGCGCTGGCCGCGCCGGTCGGCATCGCCACGAAGAACGCGCCGTGCTGCGCCGAGACGACCGGGGTCAGCTCGCTCATGATCAGCGAGGCGACGTCGTCGAGGTCCCGGCGGCCCTGCATCAGACCGGAGATACGGGCGAGGTTGCCCTTCAGCCAGTCCTGCTCCTCGTTGGCGAGGGTGGTGTCGCGCAGGTTGACGATCATCGTGTTGATGTTGTCCTGGAGCGCCTGGATCTCGCCGGCCGCGTCCACGCCGTCGATCTTCAGGTTGAGGTCGCCGCGGGTCACCGCGGTGGCGACGGCGGCGATCGCACGCACCTGCCGGGTCAGGTTCCCGGCCATCTCGTTCACCGACTCGGTCAGGTCCCGCCAGGTACCGTCGACGTCCCGTACCCGGGCCTGGCCGCCCAACTGCCCGTCGGTGCCCACCTCGCGGGCCACCCGGGTGACCTCCTCGGCGAAGTTGGACAGCTGGTCGACCATCGTGTTGATGGTGTTCTTCAGCTCCTGGATCTCGCCCCGCGCGTCGATGTCGATCTTCTTGGTGAGATCGCCCTTGGCGATCGCGGTGGTGACGGTGGCGATCTGCCGCACCTGGCCGGTCAGGTTGTCGGCCATGCCGTTCACCGAGTCGGTGAGGTCCTTCCACGTGCCGGACACACCGGGGACGCGGGCCTGGCCGCCGAGGATGCCGTCGGTGCCCACCTCGCGGGCCACCATGGTGACCTGCTCGGCGAACTGGGACAGGGTCGTCACCATCGTGTTGACGGTGTCGGCGAGTTCGGCGACCTCGCCGCGCGCCTCGACCGTCACCTTCTTCGTCAGATCGCCGTTGGCGACCGCCGCCGACACCCGGGAGATGTTCCGCACCTGACCGGTCAGGTTGTTGGCCATCAGGTTCACGTTGTCGGACAGGTCCTTCCAGGTACCCGTCACACCCCGGACCCGGGCCTGGCCGCCGAGGATGCCCTCGGTGCCCACCTCGCGGGCCACCCGGGTCACCTCGTCGGCGAAGTTCGACAGTTGGTCGACCATCGTGTTGACGGTGGTGACCAGCTCCAGGATCTCGCCCTTGGCGTCGACCGTGATCTTCTTCGACAGGTCGCCCTTGGCGACCGCCGTCGTCACCTCGGCGATGTTGCGCACCTGACTGGTCAGGTTGTTCGCCATGAAGTTCACCGACTGGGTGAGGTCCTTCCAGGTGCCGGAGACCCCCTGCACCTCGGCCTGGCCGCCCAGGATGCCCTCGGTGCCCACCTCACGGGCCACCCGCGTCACCTGCTCCGCGAAGTTCGACAGCTGGTCGACCATCGTGTTCAGGGTGTTCTTGAGTTCCAGGATCTCGCCGCGCGCGTCCACGTCGATCTTCTGCGACAGGTCGCCGCGCGCCACCGCGGTGGCGACCCCGGCGATGTTGCGGACCTGGGCGGTGAGGTTGCCGGCCATGCCGTTCACGGAGTCCGTGAGGTCCCGCCACACACCGGCAACGCCGGGCACCTGCGCCTGACCGCCGAGGCGGCCCTCGGTGCCCACGTCCCGGGCCACCCGGGTCACCTGCTCGGCGAACGCGCCGAGCTGGTCGACCATGGTGTTGATGGTGTTCTTGAGCTCCAGGATCTCGCCGCGCGCGTCCACGTCGATCTTCTGCGACAGGTCGCCCCGCGCCACCGCCGTCGTCACCTGCGCGATCTGACGCACCTGCGACGTCAGGTTGCCGGCCATGAAGTTGACGGAGTCGGTGAGTTCCTTCCAGGTACCCGAGACGCCGTCGACGCGGGCCTGGCCGCCGAGGCGGCCCTCGGTGCCCACGTCCCGGGCCATCCGGGTCACCTGGTCGGCGAAGTTCGACAGCTGCGACACCATGGTGTTGACGGTGTTCTTCAGCTCCAGCATCTCGCCCGCGACATCGACCGTGACCTTCTGCGTCAGATCGCCGTTCGCCACCGCCGTCGTCACCTGCGCGATGTCCCGCACCTGACCCGTCAGGTTCCGGAACGCCGTGTTCACCGAGTCCGTGAGGTCCTTCCACGTACCCGCCGCACCCGACACCTGCGCCTGACCACCGAGGCGGCCCTCGACGCCGACCTCCCGGGCCACCCGGGTCACCTCGGAACCGAAGGCGGACAGCTGGTCCACCATCGTGTTGACGGTGTTCTTCAGCTCCAGCATCTCGCCCGCGACGTCGACCGTGACCTTCTGCGACAGGTCGCCGTTCGCCACCGCCGTCGTCACCTGCGCGATGTCCCGCACCTGACCCGTCAGGTTCCGGAACGCCGTGTTCACCGAGTCCGTGAGGTCCTTCCACGTACCCGCCGCACCCGGCACCTGCGCCTGACCGCCCAGCACGCCGCCGGCGCCGACCTCGCTGGCGACCCGGGTCACCTCGTCGGCGAACGTCGCCAGCGTCTCGGTCATCTGGTTGATCGTGTCGGCGAGTTGCGCGACCTCGCCGCGCGCGCTCACCCGCACCTGCTGCGACAGGTCGCCGTTGGCGACCGCCGTCGTCACCTCGGCGATGCCCCGCACCTGCGAGGTCAGGTTGCCCGCCATCGTGTTGACGGAGTCCGTCAGGTCCTTCCACACGCCGGCCACGCCCGGCACCTCGGCCTGACCGCCGAGCTCGCCCTCGGTGCCCACCTCGCGGGCCACCCGGGTCACCTCGGAACCGAAGGCGGACAGCTGGTCCACCATCGTGTTGACGGTGTTCTTCAACTGCAGCATCTCGCCGTCCACATGGACGGTGACCTTCCGCGACAGATCGCCCTTCGCGACCGCCGTCGTCACCAGCGCGATGTCCCGCACCTGCGCGGTGAGCCGGTACGCCATCGTGTTGACGGAGTCCGTCAGGTCCTTCCAGGAACCGGACATCCCGCGCACCTGGGCCTGACCGCCCAGCTTGCCCTCGGTGCCGACCTCCAGCGCGACCCGCGTCACCTCGTCGGTGAACGCCGACAGCTGGTCGACCAGGTTGTTCACCGTTCGGGCGACCTTCAGGAACTCGCCGCGCAGCGGCCGTACCGCTCCCTCGGGCCCCTCCGAGCGCAGCTCCATCCGCTGCTCCAGGTCGCCCTCCGCCACCGCGGACAGCACCCGGCCCACCTCGGACACCGGCCGTGTCAGGTCGTCGACCAGCTGGTTCGCGGCCTCGACGGCCGCGGCCCAGGTCCCCTCGCTCGGCCCGACCTCCAGCCGCTCCGAGAGCTTCCCCTCCCGGCCCACCATCCGGCGCACCCGGGAGAGCTCCCCGGTCAGGTGCAGCTGCCGGTCCGCAACCTCGTTGAACACAGCGGCGATCTCCGACATCACGCCGTCGCCGTTCACGGTCAGCCGCCGGCGGAAGTTCCCGTCCCGCATCGACACCAGCGCCGCGAGCAGGCGCTGCAGCGCCGCCGCGTCCACCTGCACCGTCCCACTGCTCCGGGACCGTCCGCCCTTCGCGCGCGTACCGCTGCCGCGTCGCGCCGTCACGCCAGACTCCACCGTGTCCCTCCCGCAGGGGTCGACCGTTGCTGCGCCGGGGCAGCACCGCTTCCGCCGTCCGCAGAAGCCTTCCCAGTGTTTCACCGCAGCCGAACCAGGCCATAACAGTTCGGCAGCTTCGCATAGCGTCCCCGACTCCTGGGGACGGAAACAGTGACGACCGGCACCCGCCCGGACAGCGAAGGTAAGTAACCTGGCATCCGACTGTCCAACCGCCCCGTGCTGCCCGGCTGGGGCAGTGTGACGCGCAGCACGACCACCGGGCACCGGGAGGGGCAGGCCGACCATGGCAGAGCCGGGTGTCGAGACGCGTACGAGGAGTTCTGTGATCACCGCGCGGGCTGCGGCCAGCTTCGACCCGGTCGGACGGTCCGTGGCGACCGCCCGCGCCTTCGTCCGGGACACCCTGCAGGGCTGGGGGTACGGCGACGTCGTCGACGACGCCGTCGTCCTGACCAGCGAACTCGTCACCAACGCGGTCGTCCACGCGGGCACCACCGCCGACGTGCTGTGCCTGCGCACCGAGCACGGCGTACGCGTCGAGGTCTCCGACCACTACCCCGAGCGCGAGATCCCGCTGCAGGGCGGCCAGAACTTCGGCAGCCCCGACCGGGAGAACGGCCGTGGCCTGCTGCTCTGCGCCGCGCTCGCCAGCCGCTGGGGCGTCGAGTACACCCCGACGCACAAGCAGGTCTGGTTCCAACTCGACCTGCCCGAACGCGCCGTGGGCACCCGCACCGCCGGCCCCGTGCTCCCCGTCGACCTGCTGCCCTCGACCGAGGACCGCGTCCGTGTGGCCGTCGCGCAGATCGACCCCGTGGGCTCCATCACATCCTGGAACGAGGATGCCGAACATCTCTTCGGGTATTCACCCGAGCAAGTGATGGGCAAGCCGCTCGGCGACCTCGCCGCCTGGCCCCACACCCCCGGCACCGGCACCGGCCTCGCCGAGGCCCTCCAGCTCTCCCGCTGGGAGGGCAGCTACGGCGTCCGCGGAGAGGACGGCCGGGTCGTCCCCGTGTACGCCTCCCACCTCCGCGTCCGCGACACCCACGGCATCCCCTCCACCGTCTGCCTCCTGGTACGCGACCACGAGCGCGCCGTCCTCCAGACGCCGCTGCGCCCGCCGGTCGCCGACCCCGGCTCCGAGAACCACGCCACGGACCCCTTCGAGGTCTTCATCGGCTCCCCCGCCCCCGACGACCTGGACGGCCTGCTCCAGCGGACCGTCGAGCGCGCCCGGGACATGCTCGACGGCGACTCGGCGTTCCTCCTCCTCGCCACCGACGACGAGACAGAACTGGAGGTACGGGCCACCACGGGCCTGCCCTCCGCCCGCCAGCGCTTCGCCCGCGTCCCGGTCGAGGCCGGCGCCGGCCGGTACGGATCCGCCCGCATGCCCGCCGTCCACGAGGACCTGGCCGCCGTCCCCGGCGCCGTCCCGCTGCTCGAGGGCACCGGCATGCGCTCCGTCGTCACCGTCCCCCTCAAGGTCGAGGGCCGGCTCACCGGCTCCCTCGGCGTCGCAGCCGAAGGCTCCGGCCGGTACTCCAACGAGGAGGCCCTGCGCCTCCAGTTCGCCGCCGACCGGATCGCGCTGGCCGTCGAATCGGCCCGGCTCGGCGAGCTGGAACGGCTGCGCCGCGGTTCGCTGAGCTTCCTCGTCGAGGCATCCGACCTGCTGGCCGGCACCCTCGACCGTGACCAGACCCTCGCGCTCATGGCCCAGATGACCGTGCCGACGCTCGCCACCTGGTGCGCCGTCTACACGATCGCCGACCAGACCTCGGAGCCGGCCCTCTCGTACGTGCTGCACGAGGACGAGGACCGCATCGACGGCCTCAAGGCCCTGCTCTCCTCGATCGACCCGCCGGACCCGGTGCCCACACCCGGCGCCCGCGTATGGCACGCACCGGCCGACGCCGCGCACCGCGCCGCGCTCGCCACGTCCATGGAGGAACTCGGCCAGGGGCACCCTGGCCTGCTGTCCTCCGGCATCGGTACGACGCTGGCCACTGCGGCTGCCGTGGGCGGCGAGACCGTCGTCCTGCCGCTGTTCGCCCGCAACCGCGTCATCGGCATGCTCACCCTCGGCAAACCCTCCGACGACCACTTCCGTCAGGAGATCCTCGAACTCGCCGAGGACCTCTCCCGCCGAGCGGCACTCGCCCTCGACAACGCGCGCCTGTACTCGGAACGCATGGCCATCAGCCGCTCCCTGCAGCGCAGTCTGCTGCCGCCCGGCATGCCGCAGATCCCGGGCGTCGAGGTCGAGGTCATCTACCGCGCCGCGGGCGAGGGCAACGAGGTCGGCGGCGACTTCTACGACGTCTTCCCGATCCGCGACGGCGTGTACGGCTTCGCCATCGGCGACGTCTGCGGCACGGGCCCGGAGGCCGCCGCGGTCACCGGCCTCGCCCGGCACGCCCTGCGTCTGCTGGCCCGCGAGGGCTTCGGCGGCCCGGCGGTCCTGGAGCGGCTCAACGCGGCGATCCTCGACGAGGGCGACCGCAGCCGCTTCCTGACGCTCCTTTACGGAGAGATGTGGCCGCAGGAGGACGGCTCGGCGATCCTCAAGGTCGTCTGCGCCGGCCACCCGCTCCCGCTCCGCCTCCGCCAGGACGGCACGGTCGAACCCGCCGCCGACCCGCAGCCGCTGCTCGGCGTCATGGAGGACCTGGAGCTGTACGAGCAGACCGTCACGCTCGACCCGGGCGATGTCCTCCTCTGCGTCACGGACGGCATCACCGAACGCCGCGAGGGCACCCGGATGTTGGGCGACGACGGCCTCGCCGAAGTCCTGACGACCTGTACGGGCCTGACGGCCGGCGCGGTCGCCGCGCGCATCCTCCGGGCAGTCGAACGCTTCGCGGTCGAGCCGGCCTCTGACGACATGGCCATCCTGGCGATGCGCCTCCCGGAGCCGGTCAAGGGCGACTGAACGGACTGAACGAGTGAAGGCCGACGTCCGAGGGACGTCGGCCTTCGCCGGCGGTCGTATCGGAGGCACAAAACGAAAAAGGCCCCCGCCAATTGGCGGGGGCCTTCTCTCTGAGCCCTTTAACGGAATCGAACCGTTGACCTTCTCCTTACCATGGAGACGCTCTACCGACTGAGCTAAAAGGGCGGGTTGTTCGGCGGCGTCCTACTCTCCCACAGGGTCCCCCCTGCAGTACCATCGGCGCTGAAAGGCTTAGCTTCCGGGTTCGGAATGTAACCGGGCGTTTCCCTAACGCTATGACCACCGAAACACTATGAAGTTGAACTCAACCGGCAAAGGGAGTTCGTTACTTCAGAACTAACACAGTGGACGCGAGCAACTGAGGACAAGCCCTCGGCCTATTAGTACCGGTCAGCTCCACCCATTACTGGGCTTCCACATCCGGCCTATCAACCCAGTCGTCTACTGGGAGCCTTACCCTCTCAAGGAGGTGGGAATACTCATCTCGAAGCAGGCTTCCCGCTTAGATGCTTTCAGCGGTTATCCCTCCCGAACGTAGCCAACCAGCCATGCCCTTGGCAGGACAACTGGCACACCAGAGGTTCGTCCGTCCCGGTCCTCTCGTACTAGGGACAGCCCTTCTCAATATTCCTGCGCGCACAGAGGATAGGGACCGAACTGTCTCACGACGTTCTAAACCCAGCTCGCGTACCGCTTTAATGGGCGAACAGCCCAACCCTTGGGACCGACTCCAGCCCCAGGATGCGACGAGCCGACATCGAGGTGCCAAACCATCCCGTCGATATGGACTCTTGGGGAAGATCAGCCTGTTATCCCCGGGGTACCTTTTATCCGTTGAGCGACGGCGCTTCCACAAGCCACCGCCGGATCACTAGTCCCGACTTTCGTCCCTGCTCGACCCGTCGGTCTCACAGTCAAGCTCCCTTGTGCACTTACACTCAACACCTGATTGCCAACCAGGCTGAGGGAACCTTTGGGCGCCTCCGTTACCCTTTGGGAGGCAACCGCCCCAGTTAAACTACCCATCAGACACTGTCCCTGATCCGGATCACGGACCGAGGTTAGACATCCAGCACGACCAGAGTGGTATTTCAACGGCGACTCCACAACCACTGGCGTGGCTGCTTCAAAGTCTCCCACCTATCCTACACAAGCCGAACCGAACACCAATATCAAACTGTAGTAAAGGTCCCGGGGTCTTTCCGTCCTTCTGCGCGAAACGAGCATCTTTACTCGTAGTGCAATTTCACCGGGCCTATGGTTGAGACAGTCGAGAAGTCGTTACGCCATTCGTGCAGGTCGGAACTTACCCGACAAGGAATTTCGCTACCTTAGGATGGTTATAGTTACCACCGCCGTTTACTGGCGCTTAAGTTCTCAGCTTCGCCCTGTCGAAACAGAGCTAACCGGTCCCCTTAACGTTCCAGCACCGGGCAGGCGTCAGTCCGTATACATCGCCTTACGGCTTCGCACGGACCTGTGTTTTTAGTAAACAGTCGCTTCTCGCTGGTCTGCGGCCACCCCCAGCTCAGAGTGCAAGACTCATCACCAGACGTGGCCCCCCTTCTCCCGAAGTTACGGGGGCATTTTGCCGAGTTCCTTAACCATAGTTCACCCGAACGCCTCGGTATTCTCTACCTGACCACCTGAGTCGGTTTAGGGTACGGGCCGCCATGAAACTCGCTAGAGGCTTTTCTCGACAGCATAGGATCATCCACTTCACCACAATCGGCTCGGCATCAGGTCTCAGGCTACGTGCTGTCCGGATTTGCCTAGACAGCGCCCTACACCCTTACCCCGGGACAACCACCGCCCGGGCTGGACTACCTTCCTGCGTCACCCCATCGCTTACCTACTACCACCTTGGGTCAGCGGCTCCACCACTCCCCTTTGCCCGAAGGCTCCGGGGCGGCTTCACGGCCTTAGCATTAATGGGCTCGATATTGGGCGTTTCAAAGCGGGTACCGGAATATCAACCGGTTGTCCATCGACTACGCCTGTCGGCCTCGCCTTAGGTCCCGACTTACCCTGGGCAGATCAGCTTGACCCAGGAACCCTTAGTCAATCGGCGCACACGTTTCTCACGTGTGTATCGCTACTCATGCCTGCATTCTCACTCGTGAACCGTCCACAACTCGCTTCCGCGGCTGCTTCACCCGGCACACGACGCTCCCCTACCCATCACAGCGGGCGTTGGCCCTATTGCTGCAATGACACGACTTCGGCGGTACGCTTGAGCCCCGCTACATTGTCGGCGCGGAATCACTTGACCAGTGAGCTATTACGCACTCTTTCAAGGGTGGCTGCTTCTAAGCCAACCTCCTGGTTGTCTCTGCGACTCCACATCCTTTCCCACTTAGCGTACGCTTAGGGGCCTTAGTCGATGCTCTGGGCTGTTTCCCTCTCGACCATGGAGCTTATCCCCCACAGTCTCACTGCCGTGCTCTCACTTACCGGCATTCGGAGTTTGGCTAAGGTCAGTAACCCGGTAGGGCCCATCGCCTATCCAGTGCTCTACCTCCGGCAAGAAACACACGACGCTGCACCTAAATGCATTTCGGGGAGAACCAGCTATCACGGAGTTTGATTGGCCTTTCACCCCTAACCACAGGTCATCCCCCAGGTTTTCAACCCTGGTGGGTTCGGTCCTCCACGAAGTCTTACCTCCGCTTCAACCTGCCCATGGCTAGATCACTCCGCTTCGGGTCTTGAGCGCGCTACTGAATCGCCCTATTCGGACTCGCTTTCGCTACGGCTTCCCCACACGGGTTAACCTCGCAACACACCGCAAACTCGCAGGCTCATTCTTCAAAAGGCACGCAGTCACGAGACGTGCAAGCACGTCCGACGCTCCCACGGCTTGTAGGCACACGGTTTCAGGTACTATTTCACTCCGCTCCCGCGGTACTTTTCACCATTCCCTCACGGTACTATCCGCTATCGGTCACCAGGGAATATTTAGGCTTAGCGGGTGGTCCCGCCAGATTCACACGGGATTTCTCGGGCCCCGTGCTACTTGGGTGTCTCTCAAGCAAGCCGTACAGATTTCAGCTACGGGGGTCTTACCCTCTACGCCGGACCTTTCGCATGTCCTTCGCCTATCCATACGGTTTCTGACTCGCCTCACAGCCGGCAGACTGTGAAAGAGAGATCCCACAACCCCGCATGCGCAACCCCTGCCGGGTATCACACGCATACGGTTTGGCCTCATCCGGTTTCGCTCGCCACTACTCCCGGAATCACGGTTGTTTTCTCTTCCTGAGGGTACTGAGATGTTTCACTTCCCCTCGTTCCCTCCACATGCCCTATGTGTTCAGGCATGGGTGACAGCCCATGACGACTGCCGGGTTTCCCCATTCGGAAACCCCCGGATCAAAGCCTGGTTGACGGCTCCCCGGGGACTATCGTGGCCTCCCACGTCCTTCATCGGTTCCTGGTGCCAAGGCATCCACCGTGCGCCCTTAAAAACTTGGCCACAGATGCTCGCGTCCACTGTGTAGTTCTCAAGCAACGACCAGCCACCCATCACCCTGCTGCAAGCAGCAAGTTCACTGGGGCCGGCATCG